>NZ_JBEXWP010000032.1:0-36707 GCF_040629895.1 Streptomyces sp. NPDC005866 | reverse complement strand
CTTGTCACGGTCCTCTTCGTCCCGGCCGCGCTTGTCACGGTCCTCTTCGTCCCGGCCGCGCTTGTCACGGTCCTCTTCGTCCCGGCCGCGCTTGTCACGGTCCTCTTCGTCCCGGCCGCGCTTGTCATCGTCCTCGGCCCGGCCGCGCCGGTCCTCGTCCTCGGTCTCGGCGTCCTCCTCGTCGTCCCGTTCGTCGCCGAGACCGAGGCCGCCGGTGTCCGGCACGACGCCGGCCAGCTGGTCGCGCACCTCGGCGGTGCGGCCGTGCAGCCGGTCGGCGAGGGAGTCGAGCTGCCGTTCGACCATGGCGCCGGAGGCGGCCCGGCCGACCCCGCGCAGATCCTGGCGCAGCTGGTCGCCGATCTCCTTGAACTGCGGATTGTCACGCAGCTGCTGGTTGACGATGTTCACGATCGCTGTCGGGCTCAGGTTCAGCTTCTTGCCGGCCACGAACGTGCCGACGGCAAAGGCCAGCTTCAGCTTCTTGGTCCGGCCCAGGAGATATCCGGCCCCGATCGCGAGGCCCAGTCCTGTTCGGTTCATGTATGCATCCCATTGCCGTGCCCGGCGCCTTTACGCAGGGCGATCTCCAGCCGGTCGAGAAGTTCGTCCTCGGCGCGGTCGAACTCCTCCTCGTCGATCTCCCCGGCTTCCAGCCGTTCCTCCAGCCGGGCCAGTTCGGCCCGCACCGCGGCGGGGTCGTAGTAGATCCGTTCCGCCTCGTGCACTACCTGCTCGACGACCCAGGCGCTGCCGCGCACGGGTGCGAAGGGCAGTAGCAGCAGCTCCTTGATCAGTCCCATGGGTGGGTCTCCTGCTCTAGGCCTCCGCACCGCCGGCCGTCGTGCCCGCGGGCTCGGAAGCACCCGGTTCGACGAAGCTGTACGGCGGAAGCGGCCCGTTGACGCGGACGTCCAGGTGCGGATGGCTCTTGCGCAGCCGTTCGACGCCGGCCAGGAAGTTCTCCGCGGAGTCCCGGCTGACGAGGAAGGACACGTTGGCGAGCCAGCCGGTGGAGTCGGGGCCCACGCTCACGGCCGCCGCCTCCGCTTCCAGCGCCTGCCGCAGCTCCACGGCGTCCTCGGCCTCCCGGGCCTGGACGGCGGCCACCACCATCTCGCCCAGTCGCAGGCGGCTCTCGTAGCTGCCGCCGGCCGTCTGCCGGTTGGCCTCCGCGAGGGAGCGCAGCTCCGGGTTCTCGGACATCACCCGGTGCAGGACCGCCTCTTCGATGTGGCTGGCCTTGATGTTGTACTCGACCTTGCCGTCGAGGGTGCGCAGCCGCTCCTCGTAGTGCTCGGCACGTTCGGCGAGGACGCCGGTGACGGCGTCGTCGTCCGGGGCGATACTGCCGAACCGCATGGGCAGCACACACCCGCCGCCGCCCGCCTCGGCCAGCACCTGCTGGTGGGCGAGCAGGTCCTTCCGCTTCGGCCGCAGCCCCTCCGGGGCCTCGCTCACCAGGGCGGCGAGCGGGCCCTGCGTCAGCACGCGCACCGGCCGGGCCGGGTCGCCGACGCCGCCCATGCCCTCGGGCAGTGTGGGGTGGCCGGCGGCCGCGATGCCGTAGACATAGGTGCTCACTCCTGCTCCTCCTTCCGGCGCGCGCCGGTGGACTTACGGGGGCGCGGGCGGGACTCGGTCTCGCCGGAGCGCTCGTCGCGGGCCTGCTGGAAGGCGTCGGAGATGGTCTCGGCGGCGCCGGAGAGGGCGCCCTTCGACTTGCCACGGGCACCGGACTCGGTGACCTGGCCGACCACGTCCGGCAGGCCGGGGCTCTTGTTCGGGCCGGACTCCAGGTCGAGCCGGTTACAGGCTTCGGCGAAGCGCAGATAGGTGTCCACGCTGGCGACGACCACCCGGACGTCGATCTTCAGAATCTCGATGCCGACCAGAGAGACCCGCACGAAAGCGTCGATGACCAGTCCTCGGTCGAGAACGAGTTCGAGTACGTCATAGAGGCCGCTGCTGCCGCCTCCACCGGTCTGCTGTGCCGGTACGACCGTCATGCCTGTCCACCCTCCTTGTTGTGTGATGTGTCCGCGGGCCGCCTAGCGGCCGCCGGACCGGTGTGGGTCGGCGCGTCCGCGTTCGTAGCGGCCCATGCGCCGGTAGCCGGTGAGCTGCCCGTCGGGGTCGAGTTCGACCCGGTAGCTCGCCATCAGGCTCATCGTGTCGGGCACCCTCGGGAGTTCGAGGACCTCGACCTCCAACACCCAGCCGTCCTCGGTCTGTTCGAAGGACGACACGGACTCGGCGGCCATACCCGTGAGTTCGGCGAGCTGGGCACGTGCCTGGCGCAGCACCTCCATCGGGCGCGGCCGGTTCTCCTCCGGGCCGGGCTCGTCTTCGTGCTTGCGGTCTTCGCGTGAATCCTGCGTCTTTGACGTGTCATTTGTGTTCGTCATGGCCACCTCTTGGTTCGAGTGGCCGAAGGTCTCGGGGTCAAACCTTCACGTGCGGCCCGTGACGCGGTGCGTCCGGCCGGTGACGCCGTGCGTGCACCGGCATCGGTCTCAGCGAGTGCCGCCGTGAAGTGCGCCGGAACCGGGCTCAGCCGGTGCCCTCGCGCAGCGCGTCGAGGCGGCGGCGGGCCGGGCCCAGGGCGCGGCCACGGGCCGGCAGGTCGGCCCAGGGGTCGGTGCGGGCCTGGTCGACGGCGTCGGCGATGGTCCAGCGGCGGGCGTCCAGGCCGGGGTCGTCGAGCTGGTCCCAGGTGATGGGCATGGCGACGGGGGCGCCGGGGAGGGCCCGCACGGTGTAGGGGGCGACCGCGGTCTGGGCGTAGGCGTTGCGCCCCACGTCCAGGAAGAGCCGGTCCTCGCGGCCCTCCTTGCGGACGGCGGTGGTGAGCCGGTCGGGATGCTCGGCGGCGAGCAGCTCGGCCAGGTCGTGGGCGAATGCGCGTA
The DNA here is from genome assembly GCF_040629895.1 of Streptomyces sp. NPDC005866. Taxonomy (NCBI): domain Bacteria; kingdom Bacillati; phylum Actinomycetota; class Actinomycetes; order Kitasatosporales; family Streptomycetaceae; genus Streptomyces; species Streptomyces sp. NPDC005866. Next base: position 33,798 of record NZ_JBEXWP010000032.1, on the reverse strand, counting down.
CCTCGTCGAAGTCGTGGCGGGCGTTCAGCGGTACGACGAGATGGAGTCCCCGGGAGCCGGTGGTCATCGGCGCCGACGGCAGCCGCAGCCGGTCGAACAGGTCACGGGCCCAGCCGGCGGCCTCCCGCACCGGGGCGAAGTCGGTGCCGGGAGGGTCCAGGTCGAGAACCAGCTGGTCGGGGCAGTTGAGGCGGGTGGTGCGGGAGAGCCAGCGGTGCAGGGTGATGCAGGCCTGGTCGGCGAGGTAGAGGAGGGTGGCGGTATCGCCGCAGACCACATGGGTCACCGTGCCGCCCTCCTTGGCGACCTCGGCCCGCTCGATCCACTCCGGGTAGTGGTCCGGGGTGTTCTTCTGCATGAACCGGGGCCCGTCCAGGCCGTCCGGGTGCCGCTCCAGCATCAGCGGACGCCCGCGCAGCTGCGGCACCATGTAGGGCGCGACGGACCGGTAGTAGTCGACGAGGTCGGCCTTGGTGTACTCCTTCGCGCCGTCGCCCCCGGGGAAGAGCACCTTGTCGGGCCGGTGCACCTCCACCGTGCGGCGGCCCGCCCGCACCGGCCGCACCTCGTCGCCGCTCATCGCACGACCGCCTCCTCGACCAGCAGCCGCCCGGCCGCCGCGATCGACTCGGCGTCGATGCCGGCCGCGTGCAGCTGCTGGTCGGGCGCGGCCGACCCCGGCATGATCCGTACGGCGAGCCGCACCAGGCGCGGTACCGGCCGGCCGTCGGCGAACGCCTCGGCGACCGCGTCGCCGAGCCCGCCCTCCTCGTGATGGTCCTCGACGGTGAGCAGACAGCCGGTCTCCTCGGCGGCCCTGCGCAGGGTCTGCCGGTCCACGGGCTTGACGGAGTACAGGTCGACGACCCGGATCCGGATGCCGTCCTCGGCGAGCGCGTCGGCGGCCTTCAGCGCCTCGTGCAGGGTGACCCCGGCGGCGACCACGGTCAGCCGGTCCTCGGCCGAGGAGCGCAGCACCTTGCTCCCGCCCACCGGGAACTCCTCGTCCGGTCCGTAGATCACCGGGCTCGCGCCGCGCGAGGTGCGCAGATAGCGGATGCCGTCGAGCCCGGCCATGGCCGCGACGAGCTTGGCGGTCTGGTTGGCGTCACAGGGGTACAGCACGGTCGAGCCGTACACGGAGCGGAACATCGCCAGGTCCTCCAGGCCCATCTGGGAGGGCCCGTCCTGCCCGATGGCGACGCCCGCGTGCGAGCCGACCAGGTTGATCCCGCTGCCGCTGATCGAGGCCATGCGTACGAAGTCGTGGGCCCGGGTGAGGAAGGCGGCGAACGTGGCCGCGTACGGCACCCAGCCGCGCGTGGCCATGCCGACGGCGCCCGCGACGAGTTGCTGTTCCGCGATGTAGAACTCGAAGTAGCGGTCGGGGTGTTCCTTGCCGAAGAGCTCGGTACGGGTGGAGTCGCCGACCTCGCCGTCCAGCGCGACGACGTCGGCGCGTGCGGTGCCGAGCGCGGCCAGCGCCTTGCCGAAGGCGTCGCGGGTGGCGACCTTGTCCCCCTCGTCGTATCGCGGGAGTTCGAGCGTGCCGGTGGGCACGGAGTGCAGGGCGCGGGCCGCCGAAGGCTCCTGCACATGAACGCGGAGCTCCCGCGTTCCGCCCAGTTCGGCGATGGCCTCCTCGGCGTCCGGCAGCGGCTTGCCGTGCATGCCCTCGCGGTCCTCGACGGCGGCGACGCCGCGGCCCTTGCGGGTGCGGGCGATGATCGCCGTGGGCTGTCCCGCCGTGGACGCGGCCTCGCCGTAGGCGCGGTCGATGGCGTCCACGTCATGGCCGTCGATCTCCACGGTGTGCCAGCCGAAGGCCTGGAAGCGGCGGGCGTAGGCGTCAAGGTCGTGGCCGTGCCGGGTGGGGCCGCGCTGGCCGAGCCGGTTGACGTCGACGATCAGGGTGAGGTTGTCGAGATGCTCGTGCCCGGCGTGCTCGGCGGCCTCCCACACGGAGCCCTCCGCCAGCTCACTGTCCCCGCACAGCACCCAGACCCGGTAGCGGCCGTGCTCCAGGCGCTTCCCGGACAGCGCGATGCCGACGCCGACCGGCAGGCCCTGGCCGAGGGAGCCGGTGGCGGTCTCCACCCAGGGCAGCCGGCGCGGGGTGGGGTGCCCCTCCAGGTGGGAGCCGAGCTTGCGGAAGGTGAGCAGTTCGGCGTCGTCGATGGCGCCGGCCGCCTTGTAGGCGGCGTACAGCAGGGGCGAGGCGTGGCCCTTGGAGAGGATGAGGCGGTCGTTGCCGGGGTGGGAGGGCCGGTCGAAGTCGTAGCGCAGGTGGTTGGCGAGCAGCACCGCCATCAGGTCGGCGGCGGACATCGACGACGTCGGATGCCCGGACTCGGCCGCGGCGGCCGCCCGCACGCTGTCCACGCGCAACTGCTGGGCGAGTTCGACGAGTTCGGCGGTGTTCATGAGGCTCCTTCGGAGGGAGTGTCCTTGACGGTTTCGGGGGCCTTCGGCAGCTCCGGCGAGGCGGTGTCCAGCGGCACCGACCAGGACCGTACGAGGCCCAACTGCACGCCCTGGCGCGGCAGTACGGCGTCCAGCAGCCAGTCGGCGGCGACCCGTACCCGGCCCGTGGGCATCGCCGCGAGGTGGTAGCCGCGGGTCACCAGCCCGGCGGGCGGACCGGACAGGGGCACTCCGAGCGGGTCGGCGGCGGCCTGGAGGCCTCCAAGGTCGACGACGAACCCCAGGTCACGGTGGCGGTAGGGGCGCCGGGGCCTTCCGCTGCCGAGCGAGGCGGCCACGTTCTCGGCGGCCACCCGCCCCTGCCGCCAGGCGTGCTGGGCGGTCATCGGGGTGAACGCGCCGGGATTCGCCAGGTCCGGCACGGCGGCCGCGTCCCCGCAGGCGAACACGTCGTCGCAGCCGGGGACCTGGAGATACGGGTCGACGATCAGCCGCCCCTTCTCCAGCGGCCGCCCGGTGCCCTCGACCAGCGGGTCGGGCCGCACGCCCACACACCACACCAGGGTCCGCGAGGCGATGAACTCGCCGTCGGAGAGCAGCACCCCGTCCCGGGTGGCCTCCTTGACGGAGGTCCCCGTCCGTATCTCCACGCCCCGCCGGCGCAGCACCCGGTCGGCCGTGCGGGACAGCTTGTCGTTCATTCCGGGCAGCACGCGGGGCGCCACGTCCAGCAGCAGCCAGCGTGGCCGCACCCCGTACGGGAGGGGGTTACGGCGGGCGAGCTCGGCGGTGAGCATCCGCATATGGGCGGCAACCTCGGTGCCGGTGTATCCGGCGCCGACGACGACGAAGGTGCACCGGGCGGCGGCGAGACCGGCGTCCGCGGCGACGGCGGCCAGCTCGATCTGCCGGATCACGTGGTCACGGAGGTAGAGGGCCTCGGGCAGTCCGCGGAAGCCGTGCGCGTGCTCGGCGACGCCGGGGATGGGCAACAGCTTGTTGACGCTGCCGACGCAGAGCACCAACCGGTCATAGCCGAGGGAGCCGCGGACTCCCTCCGGATCGGTGTAGTGCACACAGTGCCCGTCGAGGTCGACGGCATCCGCCTCCCCGAGCACCGTGCGCACCCCCCGCAGGGCGCCCGTCAGGGGCAGGGCGATGCGCCGGGGTTCGAGAATCCCGGCGGCGACCTGGGGCAGCAGGGGCAGATACAGAAAGTAGTCGGTGGGGTTGAGTAGGGTTATGTCGGCACGGTTCCGGGCCAGCCGCGCGAGAGTGCGGGCCGCGCGATACCCGGCGAAACCGGCGCCGACGATCACGATCCGGGGTCGACGACTCACGGTGCGCCTCCGGGAATGCGTCTGGGGGGTCCGAGGCTTCCCACGTAACCGTAGGCGGGTCCGCCAAACGCCGCCCGCCGGGAACCGCGGACCGGCCGCACACAACCCGTGGCGACGGTCAGCGGCCGGCGGAACGGCGCTGTCGGCCTCAGGCCCGGCGGTGCGGCGCGTGCGGCGCCTCCTGGTCGGCATCAGGCGTCACCGGAGTGACGGGAGTGACCGGCGGCACCGGAGGCATGGGCGGATACGGCAGCCCCGGCCCACCGGGCGGCCCCGCGGGTGCCGTCCCGCTCACAACCCGATGGGGAGCGTGCGGCCTGGTGGGCCGGCCGGCCTCCCTCAGCAGACAGGCGACCGCGCCCAATATCACCGCGGTGATCAGCGCCGCGGCCCAGCCGGGCAGCACGATCGCCAGTGCCAGGCCCATGGCCAACGCGAGCGCCGCCCCGGAGTACAGGGCGACCGCACCGGAGGCGCCGTACAGCATGGCGGCCCGCCGCCGTTTCCGGCCCTGCTCGCGCAGCTCATCCCGTACGGTCTCGCGTGCGACCTGCGCCAGTTCGTCGACGAGGTCCTTGTCCAGATGTTCGAGATGATCCAGATGGTCCATACGGGTCGGGTACCCGGACGCGAAAAGCAGTAACAGGAGATCACCGGAGGTGACGTCTTCCGCCCGGTGCCAACTAGGCTCGTCTCATGGAGATTCTGGGAGCCTCCCTGCGCATCTGCGTCGACGACCTCGAAACCGCGATCCCGTTCTACGAGCGCCTCTCCGGCGGCAGAGCCCTCCGTTTTGAACGCGGGGGCGTCCAGGTCGCCGCGGTCGGCTCCTTCCTTCTGATGAGCGGTCCGGAGTCGGAGCTGGAGGTGCTGCGCAAGGTGACGGCGACGATCGCGGTGCAGGACGTCGACGCGGCCCACCAGTTGCTCGGCGACCTGGGCGCCCGCATCCTCGCGGGGCCGGTGCCCACCCCGGCGGGCCGCAATCTGCTCGCGATGCACCCGGACGGCTCGGTGTTCGAGTACGTCGATCAGCGCCCGGCCTGATCAGGGTTCCGCGGCCGTATCCGGAAGTCGTACCGACCGGGCAGCGGCTCGTCACCGAGCCGCGCCCGCAACCGGCGGATGTCATCGGCCCCTTCCCACAGGTCGGCGACCTCGAACCCGTCCTCGAACACGGCCCGGGCCGCCGCCCGCCGCCCCTCGGCGAGCAGCAACTGCGCCTGCAGGAGCCGTAACCGGCCGCGCTCCCGGGTCGCCGGCGGCAGCACCTTCCAGATGCGGGCAGGTCGTCCCGGTCGCGCTCGTCGACGCGGTGGTCAATCAGGACTGCGCAGAGGCCGGGCCGGGCCGGGCTCGGCGCATCTCCGCCGTGATCGCCCACCGCTCGTGATCCCGCCAGGCCCCGTCGATGTAGATCATGTCCGGTGAGAAGCCCTCCAGGCGGAACCCGGCGCCGCGCGCCAGCGCGATCGACGCGGCGTTGCCGGGCTGCACATTGATCTCCAGCCGGTGCAGCCGCATCGGCCCGAAGGCATGGTCGACGACCAGCCCCATCGCCTCCCGCATCAGCCCGCGCCCCGCCGCGTGCGCGAACACCCCGTAGCCGAGGGCACCGCACTGGAAGCCGCCCTCGACGATGTTGTTGATGTTGATGAACCCGGCGATCGCCCCGTCGTCCTTCTCGCAGACCAGGAACCCGGCCTTGCTGCGGTCCTCGATCAGCCGGCCCGCGTAGCCGGCGTAGCCGGCGTCCGTGGTGGGCGGGAACAGCCAGGGCTGGTGGAGGTCCTTGCTCTCCCGGGCCCGGGCGATGAACTCGGCGCCGTCCTCGTAGGTGAAGTGACGGATGCCTACGCGGGGGCCCTCGGCGAGATAGCGGGAAGAGGTGTGCGGCATCCAGCCACCCTACGCAAAGCCGGCTCCGGCGCTCCGAGGTCATCGCGCTCGTACGACCAGGGTGTGCGCCCGCGGCCCCCGCCCCCGTAGGGCGAGCGCCGCTGCCCGTGACCTCTCAGCGCAGCACCGGCGCCAGCAGCGTGAGCGTGCCCGTGCCCGCGTCCAGCTCCGCCGCGACCCCGAGCGGGATCGTCAGGGCCGCCTCGCAGTGCCCGAAGCCGAACTCCTCCACCACCGGCACCCCCAGCCCGCCGAGCCGGTCGGCGAGCACGGCCCGCACGCCCTCATACGGCCCGCACCGGTCCCAGGACCCCAGCAGGATCCCGGCGACACCGTCGAGCCAGCCTGACCGCAGCAGCTGGGTGATGCTCCGGTCGAGGCTGTACGGCTGCTCGCTCACGTCTTCCAGCAGGAGCAGCCCGCCGCGCGCACCGGTGTGGGTGTGCGGGGTGCCGATGCCGGTCGCCAGCAGGCGCAGGCAGCCGCCGACCGTGACGCCCCTTGCCCGGCCGGGCACCATCGCGGTGCCCCGCGCGGCGATCGTGCGGACCGTCTCCGGGGCGAACAGGGTGGCCCGCAGGTGCTCCTGCGCCTCGGCGCTCTTGACGAAGTCGGCGCCCGCGGCCACCGGACCGTAGAGGGTGGCGAGCCCGAGCCGGGTCGCGAACGCCTCGTGCAGCACGGTCGCGTCGCTGAAGCCGACGAACACCTTCGGCCCGGCCGCCCGCATCGCCTCCCAGTCGAACAGGTCGACCAGGCGCTGGGCACCGAAGCCGCCGCGGGCGCAGAGCACGGCGGACACGGACGGGTCGCACCAGGCCCGCTGGAGATCGGCGGCCCGGTCGGCGTCGGAGCCCGCGAGGTAACGCAACTCCCCGTCCTCGGCGAGCACATGGGGTGCCAGCACCGGGTCGAGATCCCAGCCGCGCAGGATGTCCAGGCCCGCCTGGAGCCGCTCCTCCACCACCGGCCCGCTGGGCGCCACGACGGCGACCCGCGCTCCGGGGGCGAGTCTCGACGGCCGTTCCAGCTCTCTCACTTCACCAACTCCAACTCGGGAATCCCGGGCACATCCAGCCCGAACACCTTGGCGTACAGAGCGAGTTCGGCCTCCAGGGCACGAACCATCGTCTCGGCGCGGCGGAAGCCGTGGCCCTCGCCCGCGAAGGTGAGGTACGCGTGCGGCACCTGTCGTCCGTCGAGCCTGGCGAGGAAGCGTTGGCACTGTACGGGCGGGCAGATCACGTCGTCCAGGCCCTGGAGCAGCAGGAAGGGCGCGGTGAGCCGGTCGGCGTGCTCGCTGGGCGAGCGTTCGACGTACCGCTCGGGCACCTCGGCCAGCGGCCCGATCAGCGACTCCAGGTAGCGGGACTCGAAGTCGTGGGTCTCCCCCGTGCCCCAGCCGGTGAGGTCGAGGATGGGGTAGGCGATGGTGCCGCAGGCGTAGACGTCGGTACTGGTCAGCGAGGCCGCGGCGGTCCAGCCGCCGGCGCTGCCGCCCCGGATCGCCAGCCGGGCGCGGTCGGCGGTGCCCTCCTCGGCGAGTGCGAGGGCGACCGCCGCGCAGTCCTCGACGTCGACCACGCCCCACTGCTCGCGCAGCCGGTTGCGGTACTCCCGCCCGTATCCGGTGGAGCCGCCGTAGTTGACCTCGGCAACCCCGATGCCCCGGGAGGTGAAGTAGCCGATCGTCAGGTCGAGGACGAGGGGTGCCCGGCTGGTGGGACCGCCGTGTGCCCAGACGACGTAGGGCGGCAGCTCACCGTCGGGGGCGGTGTGGCCGGGGAGCTGGGGCGGGTAGATGTGGGCGTGCACCTCGCGGCCGCCCGGGCCGGTGAAGGTGCGGACCTGCGGCTCGGGGTAGTGGGCGGGGTCGACCGGGTCGTGGTGGGCGGCGCCGACGACCCGGGCGCGACCGCTCGCGGTGTCCAGTTCGATCACCTCGTACGCGGTGCGTGGGCTCGCGCCGACCGCGACGACACGGGTGCCGTGCGTCGCGAGGGTGGGGGCGAACTCGGTCCACGGTCCTGCGGCGTCCACGACCTCGCCGGATTCTGTGTCGAGTATCCCGAGTGCGGTCGAGCCTCGACCGTGGACAACGGCGATCAGCCCGTTGTCCAGCGGTGCGAACCAGCGCTGGCCGAGCTTCCAGAGCGGCCCGGCGAACTCCTCCTCGCGCGGGCACAGCGGGGTGCCGTCGCGATAGACGTTCCACCAGCCGCTGCGGTCGCTCGCGTACAGGAGACGGTCGTCCGTCGACCATTCGACCTGCGCGATGGACTCCTCCGGCCCGCCCGCGACCGCGCGGACCTTGTGCAGTACACCGTCGTCACCGACCTCGCCGACCAGCAGCTCCGTGCCGTCCCACGGCATCCGCGGATGGTCCCAGGCGAGCCAGGCGGCCCGCCGGCCGTCGTGCGAGAGGCGCGGCCCGGTCACGAAGCGGTGCCGGTCGTCGGTGAGTTCGCGTACGGCGGTCCGGTCCTCGGCGGCCGAGCCGTCCAGCGGCACGGCGGCGAGCACCCGCCGCACGTCGCCGGGCCCGTCCCCCGTGAACTCCTCCAGCACGCACCAGACCTCACCCCGGTCGAGCAGCAACCGCGGGTCGGCCCAGCGGGGTCCGGGCGGAGTCAGCGGGCGGGGCGCACCGCCCGGCTCGTACCGGTACAGCCGCTGATCGTCGAAGTGGACGAAGACCAGCAGCGGTTCACCGCCGCGGGCGGGCACGCCACCGGCCCAGGGCTGTCCGCCGTACTCGATGACCCGGCTGCGCACGTTCCACGGCGCGGGCAGCACGGACTCCCGGGTGCTGCCCCGCACCAGGGTCCTGCGCCCGCCCTCCTCCGGGCGGGGTTCGGTCCACCAGGTCTCGTCGCCGACGAAGCCCACCCACTCGGGGCTGCCGTCGTGCGCGGCGGCCAGGGCCGCGTCGATGGGCGAGGGCCAGGAGCCGTACGGCTTCGTCTCCACGATGTCTCCTATGCCGTGCGCAGGAAGCGGTCCAGGACCCGGACGCCGAAGTGCAGGGCCTCGACGGGAACGCGTTCGTCGACGCCGTGGAACATGGCCTGGTAGTCGTAGCCCTCCGGAAGCCGGAGCGGCGTGAAACCGTAGCCGGTGATGCCGAGCCGGGAGAACTGCTTGGCGTCGGTGCCGCCCGACATGCAGTACGGCACCACATGCCCTTCGGGCGCGAACTCCTCGACAGCGGCGCGCATCCGGGCGTACGTCGGTGAGTCCACCGGCGCCTGGAGGGCGACCTCGCGGTGGTGGAACTCCCAGTCGACGTCGGGTCCTGTGAGGCGGTCGAGGGTGGCGCGGAACTCGTCCTCGGTGCCGTGGAGATGGCGTCCGTCGACGAAGGCGACGGCCTCGCCGGGAATGACGTTGACCTTGTAACCGGCGTCCAGCATGGTCGGGTTGGCGCTGTTGCGGACGGTGGCCTCGACCAGCTGGGCGGCCGGGCCGAGCTTGTCGAGGAGCAGGTCGACCTGGTCCAGGTCGGGCTCGATGCCGTAGAGGGCGGCGAGTTCGGTGAGGGCGGCGGTGACCGTCGGGGTGAGCCGGAGCGGCCAGGTGTGCTCGCCGATGCGGGTGACGGCGGCGGCGAGCCGGGTGACCGCGTTCTCCTTGTTGACCTTGGAGCCGTGTCCGGCGCGGCCGCGCGCGGTGAGTTTCAGCCAGCCGGTGCCGCGCTCCCCCGCGGCGATCGGGTAGAGCTGCCGCCCGGTGCCGTCGTGGAAGGTGAAGGCACCCGACTCGCTGACGCCCTCGGTGCAGCCCTCGAACAGCTCGGGGTGGTGGCCGGCGAGGAACCCGGAGCCGTCTTCCGCGCTGGCCTCCTCATCGGCGGTGAAAGCGACGACGATGTCCCGGCGCGGCCGTACCCCCTGCCGGGCCCAGGCCCGCAGCACGGCCAGGATCATCGCGTCCATGTTCTTCATGTCGACGGCGCCCCGGCCCCACACGACCCCGTCCCGGATCTCCCCGGAGAAGGGGTCGACGCTCCAGTCGGCGGCCTGGGCGGGCACCACGTCGAGGTGACCGTGCACCAGCAGCGCGTCCGCCGACGGGTCGGTGCCCTCGATACGGGCGACGACGTTGGTGCGGCCCTGGGTCCGCTCCAGCATGATCGGTTCCAGGCCCGCGCCTGCCAGCTGCTCCGCCGCGTACTCGGCGGCGGGCCGCTCCCGGCAGTCGCCGCCACCGAAGTTGCTGGTGTCGATGCGGATCAGCTCGGAGGTGAACCGGACCACCTCGTCCAGCGCCTGTTCGTCAGCCATACTGCTCCTCCACCGCGGCCGAGACGATCGTGGTGACCGCCTTGAAGGTGCGGATGCCGTCGTACATGGTCACTTCGGTGTACGCCACCTTCCGCTCGCCGGTCCGCCGCACGCCCGGGACGACGGTGGCGGCGAGGGCGAGGTGCTCGGCGTCGAACTCCAGGGCGATGGTGAACGGCCCGCCGATCAAGGGCGTGTGACGCACCGCCAGCCGGGTCGCGTCCTTGGCGGCGGCGCGGATGTCCGCGGCGGTCCTGGCGGGTGTCCGGCACACGGCCGCGTACCTCGACACATGGTCCTTGACGGCGACCTTGAGCGCCTCCGGCGCATAGCCGAGGGCGTCCTCGCAGGCCACGTCGTCGCCGGTGACGAGGACGACCGGGACGCCGTACTCGGCGACGACGTGCGCGTTGAGCAGGCCCTCGCTGGCGCGGACGTCGTTGAGCCAGACGCCGGTGATGGAGTTGGCGAGGTAGGTGTGGGCGAGGACGCCCTCCATGCCGGCGCCGGCGTGGTAGCCGACGAAGGCGATGCCGTCGACGTCGCCGTGCTGGACGCCCTCGACCATCGAGAGGGACTTGTGGCGGCCGGTGAGCATCTCGGCGCGTTCGTCGAGCTGCTCCAGGAGCAGGTTGCGCATGCTCCAGTGGGCCTCGTTGATGAGGACCTCGTCGGCACCGCCGTCGAAGAAGCCGAGGACGGCGGCGTCGACGTCCGAGGTGAACATCGACCGGCACCGCTCCCACTGCGGTGTCCCGGGCAGCACGTCGCCGGGCCAGGTCACCCCGGTGGCGCCCTCCATGTCGGCGCTGATGAGGATCTTCATGGTGCGCCACGTTACGCGTCCGGGCGGCCACCGGCCAGGAAGTGGGCCGCGGGAGCGGTTCGGCGGCCACGGCACCGCCGCTACGACAGCGCCCGACCGGCCCGGCACATGAGTCCGCCCTTCGTCGAGTCGCGGCGAAGGGCGGACTCTCGGTGTCCTTCGGTGGTCAGCCGGCGCGTCCGGCCACCAGCCACTTCGACGGCAGCACGATCCGCTCGCCGTCCGGGGTGAACTCCGTCGTCGTCAGCGGCAGTTCGCCGCTCGCCAGGACCGTGAGGCCGGCGTTGCCCATGTACTCGGGTACCGCGGCGTCGGCGACCTCGCCGGGGGCGATGCCGTGCCGGAAGACCGGGGCGAGTTTGGGCGGCGGGCCGGACGGGCTCTGGGCGAGGCCGCCGAGGATGGGGCGGGCGGCCTCGGAGAGCTCGACGATGAAGGCCCGGCCGCGCCTGCCGAGGAGGGTGGCGACGGCGTCTATCATCGGCTGCCGGTCGTCGGGTTCGCACTGGTGCAGAACGCCCCGCATATAGACGTTGGCGTCTCCGAGTTCGGCGTGCAGGGCCTCGGCCTCGCTCTTCTCGGCCGCGTCCAGCTGCCGGTAGCCGGCCTGTCCGGCCGGATCGGCGTGCCGGGCGTGCTCCAGGGCGGCCTCGGCGATGTCGGTGCCCAGGACGCGCGGGAAGCGGTCGGCGAGAAAGCGGGTCTGGGTGCCGTTGCCGCAGCCCAGGTCGACCAGCGGCAGGCCCGGGTCGGTGAGGTGGGGCTCGAAGTGGGAGACGTGGACCGCGGCGGTCACGCCCGGCTCGGCGTCCCAGAACACCGCCCCCGGCTCGTCGGGCGCCTCGCGCCAGAAACCCTCCCAGGCGTCCCGGTATCGACTCGTCACGCTCATGCCCAACTCCCCAGGATGTGACCGCAGTAGACCGCCGTATGTGACGGGCCAGTACGGTTTACCCTGCGCCGGTTTCGGCCACAAGCGCCTGGCGCTTTCCTTCACCCCACTTTCGACGAAAGTGAGCCCGTCGGTCAGCGGCGCTGGGAGGTGAGCTCGAACCAGACGGTCTTCCCCGCGGCCGTACGGCTGGTGCCCCACTCCCGGGCCAGCGTGCTGACCACCCGCAGTCCGCGCCCGGTGTCGGCGCCGGGCTCCGCGCTGAGCAGGGTCGGCAAGGTGTGATCGTCGTCGTCGACCTCGCACAGCAGGGTCTCGCCGCGGATCAGCCGGAGCTGGACCGGGCGGCTGTGCGAGTGCCGTAGGGCGTTGGTGACGAGTTCGCTGACCATCAGCTCGGCGGGGTCGGCGAGCCGGGCGAGGCCCCAGTCGTGGAGCTGCTCGCGGACGGCGGCGCGGGCGCGGCGGATCTCGGCCGGGTCGAGGGCGAGCCGCCATTCGGCGACGTCCTGCGGCTCGATGCCGTTCAGGCGGGCCATCAGCAGGGCGACGTCGTCCTTGCGGCCGTCACGGGTGTTGAGGGCGCGGATGATGGTGTCGCAGGCGTCGTCCATGGAGGCGGCCGGGTGTGCGGCGGACTCGCAGAGGGTGGCGAGGCCGACCGCTATGTCCTCGCCGCGCATCTCGACGAGCCCGTCGGTGCACATCACCAGCCGGTCACCGGGCCGCACGCGCACGCGGACCGACTCGAAGGCGACCCCGCCGACACCGATGGGCGCCCCGGTGGGCAGGTCCAGGAGTTCACTGCGGCCGTCGACGGCCCGCACCAGCACGGGAGGGATGTGGCCCGCGTTGGCGAGGTGGAGTTCGCTCTCGATCGGGTCGTAGACGGCGTAGAGGCAGGTGGCGAGATAGCCGTCACCCAGACGCTGGGCCAGGTCGTCGAGGTTGCGCAGGAGTTGGGCGGGCGGCAGGTCCATGGCCGCCATGGTCTGGACGGCGGTCCTCAACTGGCCCATCATCGCGGCCGAGTTGAGGCCGTGACCCATGACGTCGCCGACGACCAGGGCGGTGCGGGCGCCGGGAAGTTTCACGGAGTCGAACCAGTCGCCGCCGACGCGTCCGAGCAGGGTGCCCGGCAGATACCGGGTGGCGATGTCGCAGCCGGCCATGCGCGGCGGGATGTGCGGCAGCATGCTGTCCTGGAGGGTCTCGGCGACGCTCTCCTGGAAGGTGTACATGCGCGCGTTGTCGAGCACGAGGCCCGCGCGGGCGGCGAGTTCGGCGCCGGTGACCCGGTCCATGTCGTTGAACGACTCGCGCTCGGGGTGGCGCAGCAGGATCATGAAGCCGAGCACGACATGGCGGGCCTTGAGGGGTACGACCAGCATCGAGCGGCCGGTGATCAGTGGCCGGATGTCGCGCTTCTCGAACTGGGAGGCGATGGCGTGGCCCATCTCCTCGCTGATGCGCGGCACGAGGACCGGTTCGCCGGTGGTCATGCACTGGAAGAACGGCGTGTGCGCGGGGAAGGGCATGGCCTCGCCGACCGGGACGACGTCGTCCCAGCGGCCGGGCTCGTCGGTGTGCTCCAGGGCGACCCGGTGCCACATGGTGGTGGTGTCGGGCACACCGTCCGGGAACCCCTCGCCGGCGACGACCTGCTCGCGAAGATAGGTACCGGCGACATCGGTGAAGCGGGGGACGACGGCCCTGCTGACCTCGATGATGGTCCGGGACAGGTCGAGCGAGGTGCCGATCTTCCCGCTGACCTCGTTGAGGAATTCGAGGCGCTCGCGGACGGCCGTGTACTCCAGGTCCTCGCCCTCGTCGTCGGTGAGGTCGGCGGGCACCGGCAGGCCCTGGGCGGCCACCCGGGCGGCGCGCTCACGGCGGGCCCTGCGCTCGGCGCGCCGGGCGACACCCCAGTCGGGGGTGACGGGGACCCGGTCGTTCTGGCTGAACTCCAGGATGGGATAGCCGAGTTCGAGGACCTGGGCGACTATCCTGGCGCTCTCGTCGACGCTCATGCTGGGCAGGATCTCGGGGAGCCTGCGGGCGAGTTCCTCGGCGCCGGGGAAGTCGGTGTGCAGGGCGAACCCGGGCGCTATGCGCTCGAAGGGCACGTCCTCGTCGCTTTCGGACAGGCGCAGCCGCTCGGCGTCGGCGGCGAGCACCAGCAGCCGCTCGTCGCCCGGACCCACCAGCGGATACGCCCACCACAGCACATCGGCGCGGTCGCGGTCCGGCACGGTGAGCCGGGCGCGGCCCGCGGCGGGGAAGTTCAGCCGTCCGTCGAGGGAGGACTCCAGGTCGGGGCCGAGTCCGTCGTACACCGCGTAGGCGCCGTACGGGGTGATCTCGTCGTCCTCGGGGAGCGCTCCGGAGACGGGCAGCAGGTCGAGTACGGAGCGGCCGATCGCCTGCTCCTTGGCGGCGCCGAACAGCCGGCGCGCGCCGGTGCTCCAGTGGGAGACCTGCCCGTCGCGGTCGACGACGACCACGGCCAGGGGGATACGGCCGGCCGCGCCCTCCCCAGCACCGAAGCTGGGAGGTGCGTCCCGCTCGCTGCCACGGTTCATGGCCCAGGCCCTCTCTCCCCACGGCTCCGCAAAAGATCTGTGCCGCCCGCCACTACCGTACGGTGGCGGCCGGTTGCGATGTGTGGCAATCCTCGAATTGGTTTCACCGGAGCGCGCCGGCGCGCAGGTCGGAGCCCTCACGCCCCCGTCCGGTCAGTCCTCGTGGCCCAGTTGGAGATCGCGTTCGGTGCGGCCGCCGCCCGCGACCTGGAGCACGGTGGCGACCGGCGGGTAACCGGCGGCGATGACGGTGTACTCGCCGGAGGAGAGATCGACGAACCGGAACGTTCCGTCGGGTCCGGTGGTGAGCGTGTCGACGACGTTCCCGGCGGCGTCGAGCAGGGTCACGCGCGCGTCCTCGACAGGCCGCCCGCCCCCGGCCCGCACGGTGCCCTTGAGCACGGCGCCGCCCGCGAGTTCGACGTCCTGCCGGGTCTCCCGGGACGCCTGGACGGTGACCGGGAGGGCGGCCGGGCGGAAGGCCGGGGCGCTGGCGGCGAGGGTGTACTCGCCGGCCACCAGCTCGGTGATGACATAGCCGCCCTCGCGTCCGCTGCGGGTGCTGGCGACGACCTCGCCCTGCACGTTGGTGAGCGTGACGGTGGCGTCGCGCACGGGCGTGCCGTCGGCGGTGCGGACGGTGCCCGCGAGGCGTCCGGCGCCGCCGAGGACGACGTCCAGCTCGACGGGCCGCTCGCCGACGGTCACGGAGACGGCCTGCGGCTGATGGCCGCCGGCGGCGGCGATCAGGACGTACGCGCCGGAGCCGGGGGTGGACAGGGCGTACCGTCCGTCGTCGCCGCTGGCGCCCCTGCCGATCTGCCGGCCGACGGCGTCGATGAGGGTGAGGGCGGCGCGGGGCACCACGGTGCCGTCCGGATGCTGCACCGTGCCGCAGACCGGGATCCCGGCGCCGTGCGGCGACCGGGCCTGCGGGATGGGGGCGTTCACGGGGGCGGACTCCGTTTCGGCGGTGTTGTGGGACACCAGCGGTTTCTCCTTGAGGAAGCAGGCGACGATCAGACCGAGGACGAGCACCGGGACCAGGTAGAGGAAGATCCGGGGCATCGCCTCGGCGTAGGCGCGGATGTAGGCGTCGCGCAGCGCCGGGGGCAGCGCGTGGACGAGCTGCGGGGTGAGGGACTCGGGGTCGGGCAGCCGGGCGCCGGCGGCGGGGAGACGTTTGTGCAGGGCGTCGGTGAGCCGGTCGGCGAACAGGGTGCCGAAGACGGCGGCGCCGACGCTGCCGCCGATCTGCCGGAAGTAGTTGTTGGCGCTGGTGGCGGTGCCGAGGTCGGTGGGCCGTACGGAGTTCTGCACGGCGAGGATGAGCACCGGCATCACCATGCCGATGCCGGCGCCGAGCACGGCCATCCAGATGCTGTACTGCCAGCGCGGGGTGCCGACTTCGAGCCGGGACAGCAGCCACATGCCGACGACGGACAGCGCACCGCCGAGCAACGGGTGGACGCGGTAGTGCCCGGTGTGGCTGATGAGCTGTCCCGAGACGATCGAGGCGCCGACGATCCCGCCCATCATGGGCAGCATCAGCAGCCCGGACTCGGTGGCCGAGGCGCCGTCGACCATCTGCAGGAAGGTCGGCAGATAGCTGGCGGCGCCGAAGAGCGCGATGCCGACGACCAGTCCGACGAGTCCGGTCACGTTGAAGACGGAGTCCCGGAACAGCCGCAGCGGGATGAGGGGTTCGGCCGCGTGGTGCTCGGCGAACAGGAACAGCACGCCGGCGACCACGGCACCGGCCCCGAGCCCGAGGATGACGCGCGAGCCCCACTCGTACTCCGTCCCGCCCCAACTGGTCAGCAGGACCAGGCAGGTGGAGGCGGCGGCCAGCAGCAGGGTGCCCAGGACGTCGAAACGGGCCCGGACGCGGGGTTTCGGCAGCTTCAGTACGGCGGTGATGACGGCCAGGGTGACCAGGCCGAACGGCACGTTGATGTAGAAGCACCAGCGCCAGGAGAGGTGGTCGGTGAAGTAGCCGCCGAGCAGTGGCCCAGCGACGGAGGCGAGGCCGAAGGCGGCGCCGATCAGGCCCATGAAGCGGCCGCGCTGCCGGGGCGACACGATGTCGGCGATGATCGCCTGGACGCCGATCATCAGCCCGCCGGCGCCGATGCCCTGCACCGCGCGGAAGGCGATCAGCTGGTCCATGTTCTCGGCCCGTCCGGCCAGCGCGGAGCCGACGACGAAGACGAGGATCGCGAACTGGAAGACACTCTTGCGGCCGATGAGGTCGCCGAGCTTGCCGTAGACCGGGAGGCCGATGGTGGAGGTGAGCAGATAGGCGGTGATCGCCCAGGACATCTTGTCCAGGCCGTGCAGCTCGCCGACGATCTTCGGCAGCGCGGTGGCGACGATCATCTGGTCCAGGGCGGCGAGGAGCAGGGCGAGCATCAGCCCGCAGAACACCAGCCGGGTGCGGCGCGGCCCGAGTTCGGGGGCCGGGGCGGGTTCCGGCACGGGGGCGTCCGCGGGCGCCGTGGCCGGCTCCTCGTACTGCACCAGAGTCGTCCCCACGTACCGCTCCCCTCGTCGCACCTGCGCACAGTTCCCGCCTGTTTCCCGTAGGGCGACAACTGTGGGCAAGCACGACGAGTTACGGCACAAGACCGGCCGGTCCGGAGATCCACTCGAACCGGTGAGGGGCTCAATGTCCTCTGTTCATCCAGGGGTTATCTACCGGCGTGGGACAGGACTACTTCTCGACCTCGGTGGCGAGCTTGTCGAGCACCTCGTCGTAGATCCGGCCGAGGCCCTTGGGCGCGAAGGTCTTCTCGAAGAAGCCGCCGATGCCGCCGGCGCCCTGCCAGGTGGTGTGGACCACGACCTTGGAGCTGCCCTCGCCGGCCGGGGTGACACGCCAGGTGGTGACCATGGAGGAGTTGCGGTCCTTCTCGACCAGCTCGCCGTCGGTGGGCTCGCTGACCTCCAGGAGGCAGTCGCGGACGCGCTTGCTGGTGGCCTGGAGCTTCCAGTGGACCAGGGTGCCCTCGCCGTCGCCGCCCTCGCGCACCTCGTACTCGCTGAAGTGCTGGGGGAGCAGCTTCGCGCGCGTGCCGTTGTAGTCGGCGAGCGCGTCGAACACCGTCTCCGCGTTCGCCGCGACGACCCGCTCCGTCGTGGCCTCGACCTGCGCCATTGCGTTCCTCATTCCTGCGCTTCCAATGGGGGCGAGCGCCATCCCATCACATCCGTGGTGGGGCACGGCGCGCGCGGTGGTCGTGCGCCGGAACCGGACCAGGCCGATAGCGCTGGGGAGCTTGGCGCCCCTACACATCCCGGCGCATGCGAGGCGCGCTCGGGGCCGGACCGGGACACCCTGGCGCCGTCGCGCCGGGCCGGGGCGGACGAGGTGGTCATCGAGTTCGGGCTGGACATGCCGGCCGAGGCCGGGGGCGGTCGCCGCGAGGTGTCTGCACCGGACCCGACGGCGCGGAGGTGGCGGTCTCCCGGTGCGTGCGGGCGATCGCCCGGACCCGCGCGGCCGTCCGGTGTGACCCGAGCGGCAAAGACGTGGCCTTTTTTTTCGGGCGCCCCACCGGCGCCACCTGCCCTTCTTGACCCGGCCGAGGCAGTTGCTCCTGGCCCGGCCGTTCGAACCTTGGCGATCAAGCGAACAGATGTTCTATTCTGTGCGCAGTGCTACCGAGGAGGCGTCATGCGCTGGGAGAACCTCACCGAGGAGGCCGAACACGGCCGTGCCGACACCGCGCTGTTCGGCGCGGACGCGGTCACGACCCGCACCATCGACACCCCCGAGTTCCGGGGGATCACGTTCCACGAGGTGCGGGCGCGCTCGATCATCAACCGCGTACCGGGCGCCTCGCGGATGCCGTTCGAATGGACGGTGAACCCGTACCGGGGCTGCACGCACGCGTGCGTGTACTGCTTCGCGCGCAAGACGCACAGCTATCTGGACCTCGACACCGGGATCGGCTTCGACACCCAGATCGTGGTCAAGGTCAACGCCCCCGATCTGCTGCGCCGGCAGCTGGGCTCACGGCGCTGGCTGGGCGACCACATCGCGATGGGCACCAACGTCGACTGCTACCAGCGCGCGGAGGGCCGCTACCGGCTGATGCCGGGGATCATCTCGGCCCTCACCGACCACGCGAACCCCTTCTCCATCCTCACCAAGGGCACGCTGATCCTGCGCGACCTCGACCTGCTGCGGCGCGCGGCCGAGGTCACGGACGTCGGCATCTCGGTCTCGGTCGGCTTCGTCGACCCCGAGCTGTGGCGCACCGTGGAGCCGGGCACCCCGGCCCCCGAGCGCCGCCTGGACGTCGTGCGCGCCCTCGCCGAGGCCGGTATCGGCTGCGGGGTCCTGATGGCGCCCGTGATCCCCTTCCTGGGTGACCACCCGGCCCAACTGCGGGCCACCGTACGGGAGATCGCGGCCGCCGGGGCCACCTCCGTGACGCCCCTGGTGCTGCACCTGCGCCCCGGGGCCCGCGAGTGGTTCATGAGCTGGCTCGCGTCCCACCACCCGCACCTCGTCCGGCGCTACGAACGGTTGTACGCGGAGGGCGCCTACGCGCCGAAGTGGTACCAGCGTCGGATCACCCGTCAGGTGCACGACCTGGCCCAGGAGTACGGCATCGGACCGAGCCGCGCCGGCACACCCCGCCGGATGCCGGTCCCGGCGGCCCAGGAGCCCGCGCTGCCGGAGCCGACGCAACTGACTCTGCTCTGAAAGTGTTCGGGGCTGGGGGCGTTCGCGACCGAGGGCGTCCGCTGCTGAGCGCGTTCGAGCGCAACCCTCGGCCCAATTGGGTCAACAATCGTCTGAACACGTTCTTCCGGGGGCGGATTCCGGGACGATGCGGCGAGGGCCGTGACTCGTGCGGTCCGCGACCCTCCGTCCTGGGAGGACCTCATGCGAACACGCGCAGCCGCGCTGTGCGCCGCCGCCGCTGTCGTGGCCGGATCGTTCACCGCCCTGCCCGCGAACGCCACCACCCGAGCCGCCGTCCAGGTGTCCTCGGTGGCCTGGAAGAAGTGCGGCACCACCGACTATCCGACGCTGCAGTGCGGCACCGTCAAGACGCCCCTGAACCACCGGGACCCGGGCGGGAAGCAGATCACACTCGCCCTCTCGCGCGTCCCGCACACCGCGTCGGCGTACCAGGGTCCGCTGCTGGTCAACCCCGGCGGCCCCGGCGGCAGCGGACTGGCCCTCGCGGGCTTCGTCGCCTCCACGCTGCCGAAGAAGGTGGCGGCCCAGTACGACGTCATCGGCTTTGACCCGCGTGGCGTCGGCAGGAGCGGCCCGGCGATCGACTGCGTGCCCGGCTACTTCAAGCCGGTGCGCCCCGACTCGGTGCCGGCCACGTCCGCCCTGGAAAAGGCGAACCTGAAGCGCGTGCAGTCCTTCGCGGCGGCCTGCGGCAAGAAGTACGCGAGCCTGCTGCCGTACCTCGACACGCTGAGCGCCGCACAGGACATGGACTCGGTCCGCCAGGCCCTCGGCGCCCGTCGGATCAGCTACTTCGGCTACTCCTACGGCACCTACCTGGGTGCCGTCTACGCGAAGCTGCACCCGGAGCGGATCCACCGCCTGGTCCTGGACTCGATCGTGGACCCGACGGGCGTCTGGTACGACGACAACCTCGCCCAGGACTACGCGTTCAACGACCGCCACCGCGCCCTGATGGCGTGGATCGCGAAGTACGACTCCACCTACCGTCTCGGCACCGACCCGGAGCGGGTCGAGGCCAAGTGGTACGCCATGCGGGCCGCGCTGGCGAAGAAGCCGGCCGGCGGCAAGGTCGGCGCCTCCGAACTGGACGACACCTTCATCCCGGGCGGCTACTACAACGGCTACTGGCCCTACCTGGCCGAGGCGTTCTCGGCCTACGTCAAGGGCAAGAAGGCGGCGGCGCTGGTCGAGGCGTACCAGAACTTCGCCGCCGTGGACGCCTCGGGCGACAACGGCTACAGCGTCTACGCGGCCGTCCAGTGCAGGGACGCCTCCTGGCCGCGGGACTGGAACCAGTGGCGCAAGGACAACTGGGCGGCCTACGAGAAGGCGCCGTTCATGGTCTGGAACAACGCCTGGTACAACGCGGCGTGCACCTCCTGGACGACGTCCGCCCTGAAGCCGGTGAACATCGCCAACGGCAAACTCCCGCCGACTCTCCTCTTCCAGGCCACGGACGACGCGGCCACGCCCTACCGGGGCGGCGTCACGGCCCACCGTCTGCTGGCCGGCTCCAGCCTGGTCGTCGAACAGGGCGGCGGCAACCACGGCATCACCCTCAGCGGCAACACCTGCCTGGACGACCATCTCGCCGCCTACCTGACCAACGGCACGGCCCCGCACGGCGACGGCACCGTCGACGCGGTCTGCCGGAAGCCCCCGGACCCGAAGCCCCTGAGCGCGAAGGCGGCGTCGACCTCGTCCCGCGGCTCGGCCCTGCACGGGCTGCTGGGTTTCCGGGGCTGAGCCCGTCCTGACGAACCGTCGGGGGCGTTGTCAGTCCCATGGTCCACCATGGACGCATGAGTGACCTGACCCGCGTTCCCGCCCCCGACGGCGTCGCCCCGGCCGCCCAGTACACCCACGTCGTGGCGGCCACCGGCCGGTTCGTCGCCGTCTCCGGTCAGCTGCCGCTGGACGAGAGCGGCAAGCTCGTCGGCGAGGGCGACCCGGCCGCCCAGGCCCGCCAGGTCTTCGAGAACCTGCACCGCTGCCTGGCGGCCGCCGGCGCCACCCTCGACGACGTCGTCAAGCTGACCTACTTCGTCACGGACATGGCCCATATGCCGGCCATCCGCGCGGCCCGCGCCGCCCACATACCCGACGACCGCCTCCCGGCGTCGTCCGCCGTCCAGGTGGCCGCACTCGTCGGACCGCAGTTCCTGATGGAGATCGAGGCCTTCGCGGTGGTGGCCGGCTGAGCAAAATGAGGGGCGAGCGGAGCCGTCCGCTTCCTAGGGTGCCGTCATGGCCGACGACTCCCTCCGCATCCGCCCGATGGCCCTCGACGACTGCGACCGGGTCTCGGAGATACGCGTCCTGGGCTGGCAGTACGCCTACCGGGGGCTCATGCCGCAGCCGTTCCTGGACGGGCTCAGTGTCGAGCGGGACGCCGAGCGACGGCGGGCCCGGTTCCGGGGCGGTGAGGACGGGGTGACGGACCTGGTCGCCGAGCGGGGCGGTGAGATCGTCGGATGGGCGGCGCACGGGCCGTACCGGGACGGGGAAGTGCACACCGGCGACGCCGAGTTGTACGCGGTCTACCTCGGCCCGGCGCATGTCGGGACCGGGGCCGGGCGGAGGCTTCTGGAGACGGTGCTCAAGCAGTGCGCCCGGCGGTTCTACGAGGTCGCGGGCTTCCGGCCCGACGGCGCCGAGGAGCCGTACGAGGTCGACGGCGTGCCCGTGCCCGAGGTGCGGTATGTCAAGGACCACGGCCTCACCTCGGTCTAGGGATGTGGGACAGGGCCTGGACCGCCGCCTCGGCGAGAGGGGGGTGGGCGAGGGCCTCGCTCAGGACCCGGCGGGCGCGGGTGTCGCCCAGGGTGCCGAGGCCCTCCACACAGGCGAGGGCGACCCTGCGGTAGGGGTCGCGCGGGCGCAACCGGCGTTCCAGGGTGGTGATGAGGGCGGGGACGGATTCCGGGGCGCGGAGTTCGACCAGTAGCCGGACCGGGTGCAGGGCGTAGGCGACACGGAGTTCGTTGGTGGCGAGGGCGGCGGCGGCGCGGGCGGTGCGCGGGTCCCGCAGGCGAGCGAGGGCGTGGGCGGCGGAGGCGCACCGGGGTGGGTCGCGGTGGTTCAGGAGGAGGACCAGGGTTTCGAAGGCACGCCGGTCGCCGGCCGTCCCGAGGCGGTACGCCGCCAACTCCCTGGCCCACAGGGGCTGTCCGGCGGCGGCGAGCAGCTCCGCCAACTCGTCGTGGTCCTCGGTGGCCAGGAGCCGGTCATAGGCGGCCGTTCCCTGCGACTCCTGGCGCAGACGCTCCGTGAGTGATCGCAACTCTTCGTCCACGAAGGCCAGCGTAGAGGGGTTGCGGGAGCGGAGGGACGTACATCACAAAGCCGGAGGGCTGGCGCGCTCGTTACCCGCCGGTTAAGCTCAATCGAGCGAGTCACCCACTCGCGCTACCGCTCACTCCGGTTTGGTGACGCAGCCGTCGTGAGCATCAGGTCGGTTCGGTACCTCGTACCGTTCATACGACCCGGCTCCGGGACAGGGCCGGTCGGAATCAGCCGCTCCCGGGCGTGTGCACGCCCGCGGCGACGGCACCGGGCGTGTGCGCCAGCAGCCCGGCAACACCCGCATTCACGCAGCCCTTTCCGCACCCGGTGCGCCCCTTCGGCGCACCCGGGGGCGTTTCCAGTCGTCACCCTCATTCCTGGAGTCCCGCGATGGCCACTCCCCAGTCCGACCCTTCCCTGTCCCCGCTCAAGACCGTGGCCGTCGTCGGCCTCGGCACCATGGGCACCGGAATCACCGAGGTCCTCGCGAAGGCCGGCCGCGAGGTGATCGGCATCGACGTCAGCGAGGCCCAGGCCGCCGGCTCACTCGCCGCCCTGGAGGCCTCCACGGCCCGTGCCGTGGTCCGCGGCAGGCTGACCGAGCAGGAGCGCGCCGACGTTCTCGCCCGGGTCCGCACCGGCACCGACCTGACGGCGGCGGCCGACGCCGACCTCGTCATCGAGGTGGTTCCGGAGTCGTACGAGATCAAGCACCAGATCTTCCGGGAGCTGGACGGCATCGTCCGCCCGGAGACCATCCTCGCCACCGGCACCAACGCGCTCTCCGTGACCCGTCTGGCCGCCGACTCGGCCCGCCCCGAGCGCGTCCTCGGCCTGCACTTCTTCAACCCGGCCCCGGCGATGAAGCTGGTCGAGGTCGTCTCCTCGGTGCTCACCGCCCCGAGTGCCGTAGCCGCGGTCACCGACCTCGCGCTCGAACTGGGCAAGGAGCCGGTCGCGGTCGGCGACCGACCCGGGTTCGTCGCGGACGGGCTGCTGTTCGGCTACCTCAACCAGGCCGCCGCGATGTACGAGGCGAAGTACGCCTCCCGCGAGGACATCGACGCGGCCATGCGGCTCGGCTGCGGCCTGCCCATGGGCCCGCTCGCCCTGCTCGACCTGATCGGCATCGACACCGCGCGAACGGTCCTGGAGGCCATGTACGCCGAGTCCCGCGACCGGCTGCACGCTCCGGCCCCCATCCTCAAGCAGCTCAGCGAGGCGGGCCTGACCGGCCGCAAGTCCGGGCGCGGCTTCTACACCTACGAGGCCCCGGGCAGCGCCGCGGTCGTCCGGGACGCGCTCAGCCCGCTGGACGGCGCCGCTCTCACCCCGGGCCGCACGGTCCGCTCGGTCGGGGTCGCCGGCTCCGGCACCATGGCCTCCGGTATCGCCGAGGTGTTCTCGAAGGCCGGCTACGAGGTCGTCCTCGCGGCCCGCAGCGAGGAGAAGGCGCAGGCGGCGAAGGCCAGGATCGGCAAGTCCCTGGCCCGCTCGGTCGACAAGGGACGGATGACCGCCGAGGCCGCCGCGCGGACCCTGGACCTGATCACCCCGGCGGGCTCGTACGACGCCTTCTCCGACGTCGACCTGGCCGTCGAGGCGGTCGCCGAGGACCTGGGGATCAAGCGGCAGCTGTTCGCCACGCTGGACAAGGTCTGCAAGCCGGGCGCGGTCCTGGCCACCACGACGTCCTCGCTGCCGGTCGTGGCCTGCGCCCGGGCCACCTCACGTCCGCAGGACGTGATCGGTATGCACTTCTTCAACCCGGCGCCGGCCATGAAGCTGGTCGAGGTCGTCCGTACCGTGCTGACGGCCGCGGACGTGCACGCCACGGTCCGCGAGGTCTGCGCGACCGTCAGGAAGCACGCCGTCGACTGCGGTGACCGGGCCGGATTCATCGTGAACGCACTGCTGTTCCCGTACCTCAACAACGCGATCAAGATGGTCGGGGAGCACTACGCCTCGCTGGACGACATCGACGCGGCGATGAAGCTCGGCGGCGGCTACCCGATGGGCCCGTTCGAGCTGCTGGACGTGGTCGGACTGGATGTCTCGCTCGCGATCGAAAAGGTCCTGCACCGGGAGTTCCGCGACCCCGGCCTCGCTCCGGCGCCACTCCTGGAGCATCTGGTGGCCGCGGGCTGCCTCGGCCGCAAGACCGGCCGTGGCTTCCGCGAATATGCCCGCCGCTGAGGGCCTCGGCGACTGGTTCCGGGACGAGAGCGACTGGGGCGGGCTGCTCGAACCCGGCGGCCGTCCCCCGCCCGACCGGCCCGGCGCTCCCCCGCCCTTCCCAGGCGGGGGAAACCCGGGACATGCCCAGCAAGCTGCGCACATGCAGTACGTTCGGGTCATGCCCCAGTCCGCCAGGTCCTCACGTACACCAGCCACGCCCGACGCGCCGGAAAGCGCCGCAGGCACGCGCGCGGCCGCCCAGCGGCTCAAGATGCGCCGGGAACTGGCGGCCGCCGCGATGGAGCTGTTCGCGACCAAGGGGTACGAGGCGACCACCGTCGACGAGATCGCGGCCGCGGCCGGGGTGGCCCGCCGCACCTTCTTCCGCCACTTCCGTTCCAAGGAAGAGGCGATCTTCCCGGACCACGACGACACACTGATCCGTGCGGAGGCCGTGCTCAACGCGGCCCCGGCGCACGAGCACCCGCTCGACACCGTGTGCCGTGGCATCAAGGAAGTCATGAAGATGTACGCGGCCCGGCCGGAGATCTCGGTCGCCCGCTACAAGCTCACCCGCGAGGTACCCACCCTCCGCGAGGCCGAGATCGCCTCGGTGGCCCGCTACGAGCGCCTCTTCACCCGCTATCTCCTCGGCCATTTCGACGAGCACGCGCACGCCGACGACGCGAACGACGACCCGCTGCTGGCCGAGGTCGCCGCGTCGGCGGTGGTCACGGCCCACAACCACGTACTGCGGCGCTGGCTGCGGGCCGGCGGGCAGGGGGATGTGGAGGCGCAGCTGGACCACGCCTTCGCGATCGTACGGAAGACGTTCGGGAACGGGATCGGGGCGGGCCGGGAGAGCTCGTCCCGCCCGGCCCCGGCAACCATGGCTTCGCACGGGGAAGTGCTGGTGACGGTGGCCCGGACGGACGCCCCTCTGGACGAGGTGATGCGGACGATCGAGCAGGCGCTGAAGGAGCGGTCGTAGGGGGCCGCGGTTCGGCGATGGCACTGCGTGCCGGGTCACGCCTGGAGCCGGGCCGGGGCGTCTTCCCGTGGCCGGCCGGTCTTCTCTGACATCCGGACGACTCCCGCAAGTCGGGGCACCTTACCCTACCCGGCAGTAGCTTTGATCGATCATCGCTCATTTGTTACGTAAAGATTTCATCTGAGAGCAAGTTCTGGCACTCAGTGCCTTGCGGCCTGACACGCGGTGTCATACGTTGTTGGTGTCCGGCCTGTCCCGGCGAGCCCACCAGCCCGCCCGCCGGACGCCTGCGTCACAGGCAACCTCCCGCGCCACAAAGCGCTGCCGAAGCACCACCCCCGCCGAACCGACGGCACCTTCCCAAAACCCTCAGCAGCACCGACGTAACCCTCAGCACCCCTCCCCTCAAGGGGCGCACACCGCCGGAGGCAACACCGTGACCACTCAGGCCATTCTCGAAGCGATCCAGTCGCCGGACTCGACGCCGGCCGACTTCGCCGCCCTGCCGCTCCCGGAGTCGTACCGCGCGATCACCGTGCACAAGGACGAGACGGAGATGTTCGCGGGCCTGGAGACCCGCGACAAGGACCCGCGCAAGTCCACCCACCTCGATGAGGTCCCCCTGCCCGAGCTGGGCCCGGGCGAGGCCCTGGTCGCCGTCATGGCATCGAGCGTCAACTACAACTCGGTCTGGACCTCGATCTTCGAGCCGCTGTCGACCTTCGGCTTCCTGGAGCGCTACGGCAGGCTCAGCGAGCTGACCAAGCGGCACGACCTGCCGTACCACATCATCGGCTCCGACCTCGCGGGCGTCGTTCTGCGCACCGGCCCGGGCGTCAACGCCTGGAGGCCCGGTGACGAGGTCGTCGCGCACTGTCTGAGCGTGGAGCTGGAGTCGTCCGACGGCCACAACGACACCATGCTCGACCCCGAGCAGCGGATCTGGGGCTTCGAGACCAACTTCGGCGGCCTCGCCGAGATCGCGCTGGTCAAGTCCAACCAGCTGATGCCGAAGCCGCATCACCTCAGCTGGGAGGAGGCCGCCGCCCCCGGTCTGGTCAACTCCACCGCCTACCGGCAGCTGGTCTCCCGCAACGGCGCCGACATGAAGCAGGGCGACAACGTGCTGATCTGGGGCGCGAGCGGCGGACTCGGCTCCTACGCCACGCAGTTCGCGCTGGCCGGCGGCGCCAACCCCATCTGTGTGGTGAGCAGCCCCCAGAAGGCGGAGATCTGCCGGGCGATGGGCGCCGAGGCGATCATCGACCGCAACGCCGAGGGCTTCAAGTTCTGGAAGAACGAGCACGAGCAGGACCCGAAGGAGTGGAAGCGCTTCGGCAAGCGCATCCGTGAACTGACCGGCGGCGAGGACGTCGACATCGTCTTCGAGCACCCGGGCCGCGAGACCTTCGGCGCCTCGGTCTACGTCACCCGCAAGGGCGGCACGATCGTCACCTGCGCCTCCACCTCGGGCTACAACCACGAGTACGACAACCGCTACCTGTGGATGTCCCTGAAGCGGATCATCGGCTCGCACTTCGCCAACTACCGCGAGGCCTGGGAGGCCAACCGGCTGATCGCGAAGGGCAAGATCCACCCGACGCTGTCGAAGGTCTACTCCCTGGAGGAGACCGGCCAGGCCGCCTACGACGTGCACCGCAACCTCCACCAGGGCAAGGTCGGCGTCCTCTGCCTGGCCCCCGAGGAGGGACTGGGCGTGCGCGACGAGGAGATGCGCGCCAAGCACCTCGACGCCATCAACCGCTTCCGCAACATCTAGACACCCGAGGTCATAGATGACTGAGCGTCAGATCGCCGAAGGCGGGCGGGAGTCCGCACCGCGGGTGCCGAGGGAGAAGGACCGGCCGTGGCTGATGCGCACCTACGCCGGGCACTCCACCGCGGAGGCGTCCAACGAGCTGTACCGGCGCAACCTCGACAAGGGCCAGACCGGCCTGTCGGTGGCGTTCGACCTGCCGACGCAGACCGGCTACGACCCCGACCACATCCTCGCCCGGGGCGAGGTCGGCCGGGTGGGCGTACCCGTCTCCCATCTGGGTGACATGCGCCGCCTTTTCCAGGACATCCCCCTGGAGCAGATGAACACCTCGATGACGATCAACGCCACCGCCATGTGGCTGCTGGCGCTCTACCAGGTCGTCGCGGAGGAGCAGGGCGCGGACATCACCAAGCTCCAGGGCACGACCCAGAACGACATCGTCAAGGAGTACCTGTCCCGGGGGACGCATGTCTTCCCGCCGGGGCCGTCGCTCCGGCTGACGACGGACATGATCGCGTACACGGTCTCCCACATCCCGAAGTGGAACCCGATCAACATCTGCAGCTACCACCTGCAGGAGGCGGGCGCCACGCCGGTCCAGGAGATCGCGTACGCGATGTCCACCGCCGTCGCGGTGCTGGACGCCGTCCGTGACTCCGGCCAGGTGCCGCAGGAGCGCATGGGCGATGTGGTCGCCCGCATCTCGTTCTTCGTGAACGCGGGCGTCCGGTTCGTCGAGGAGATGTGCAAGATGCGCGCGTTCGGCCGCATCTGGGACAAGGTCACCCGCGAGCGGTACGGCATCGAGGACCCCAAGCAGCGCCGCTTCCGATACGGCGTCCAGGTCAACTCGCTCGGACTGACCGAGGCGCAGCCGGAGAACAACGTCCAGCGGATCGTCCTCGAGATGCTCGCCGTGACGCTGTCGAAGGACGCCCGCGCGCGTGCCGTGCAGCTTCCCGCGTGGAACGAGGCCCTTGGCCTGCCCCGGCCCTGGGACCAGCAGTGGTCGCTGCGCATCCAGCAGGTTCTCGCCCATGAGAGCGACCTCCTGGAGTACGAGGACATCTTCGAGGGCTCGCACGTCATCGAGGCGAAGGTCGCCCAGCTGGTCGAGGACTCCCTCGCCGAGATCGACCGGATCCAGGAGATGGGCGGCGCGATGGCCGCCGTGGAGTCCGGCTACCTCAAGTCGCAGCTGGTCGCCTCGCACGCGGAGCGCCGGGGCCGGATCGAGTCCGGGCAGGAGAAGATCGTCGGCGTCAACATCTTCGAGACCACCGAGCCCAACCCGCTCACCGCCGACCTGGACACCGCGATCCAGACGGTCGACCCGGCGGTCGAGGCCCGGGTGGTGGAGGCGATCGGGTGCTGGCGCGACACGCGCTACCAGCCGCCCTTCAACCACCCGCGCCCCTGCAAGGCCCTGGAGCGGCTGAAGGAGGCCGCCAAGGGCACCGACAACCTCATGGCGGCCACCCTGGAGTGCGCCCGTGCCGGCGTCACGACCGGCGAGTGGGCGGGCGCGCTGCGGGAGGTGTTCGGCGAGTTCCGGGCGCCGACCGGGGTCTCCTCGGCTCCCGTCGCCGTCCCCGCCGAGGCGGGCTCGGCGCTGGCCGGGGTGCGCGCCAAGGTGGACGCCACGGCACGCGACCTGGGCAGCGGCAAGCTCCGCTTCCTGGTCGGCAAGCCGGGCCTGGACGGGCACTCCAACGGCGCCGAGCAGATCGCCGTCCGGGCCAGGGACGCCGGCTTCGAAGTGGTCTACCAGGGCATCCGGCTGACGCCCGAGCAGATCGTGGACGCGGCCCTCGCCGAGGACGTGCACGCGGTGGGCCTGTCGATCCTGTCCGGCTCGCACGCCCAGCTGGTCCCGGACGTGCTGGAACGCCTCCGTGTGGCCGGTGCCACAGATATACCCGTCATCGCCGGTGGCATCATCCCGAATGGTGACGCCGATCAGCTCCGGGCCGCCGGGGTGGCCGCGGTCTTCACCCCGAAGGACTTCGACATCACCGGCATCATCGGCCGCATCGTCGACGAGATCCGGAAAGCGAACAAGCTCGACCCCCTGGAGGTCCCCGCATGACCACGCCCGTCAACCGTCTCCGCCCGCGGCGCTCCTGCCTGGCCGTGCCCGGCTCGAACCCCCGCTTCCTGGAGAAGGCGCAGGGCCTCCCGGCGGACCAGGTCTTCCTGGACCTGGAGGACGCGTGCGCGCCGCTCGCCAAGCCCGAGGCCCGGCACACCATCGTCAAGTTCCTCAACGAGGGTGACTGGACGGGCAAGACGCGCGTCGTGCGCGTCAACGACTGGACGACCGAATGGACGTACCGCGATGTCGTGACGGTGGTCGAGGGGGCCGGCCAGAACCTCGACTGCATCATGCTGCCGAAGGTGCAGACGGCCCAGCAGGTCGTCGCGCTGGATCTCCTCCTCACCCAGATCGAGAAGACCATGGGCTTCGAGGTCGGCAGGATCGGCATCGAGGCGCAGATCGAGAACGCGCAGGGCCTCAACAACGTCAACGAGATCGCGCAGGCCTCCCCGCGCGTCGAGACCATCATCTTCGGCCCGGCCGACTTCATGGCGTCCATCAACATGAAGTCGCTGGTCGTGGGCGAGCAGCCGCCCGGCTACCCGGCCGACGCCTACCACTACATCCTGATGAAGATCCTGATGGCCGCCCGGGCCAACAACCTCCAGGCGATCGACGGCCCCTACCTCCAGATCCGCAACGTCGACGGCTACCGCGAGGTCGCGCAGCGCGCCGCCGCGCTCGGCTTCGACGGCAAGTGGGTGCTGCACCCGGGCCAGGTCGAGGCGTCCAACGAGATCTTCTCGCCGTCCCAGGAGGACTACGACCACGCCGAGCTGATCCTGGACGCGTACGACTACTACACGTCCGAGGCGGGCGGCAAGAAGGGCTCCGCGATGCTCGGCGACGAGATGATCGACGAGGCCAGCCGCAAGATGGCCCTGGTCATCTCGGGCAAGGGCCGGGCGGCCGGTATGCAGCGCACGTCGACATTCGAGATCCCGGAGGTCTGAGCGCGATGCAGTTCGGACGAACGTACGAGGAGTTCGAGGTCGGGGCGACGTACAAGCACTGGCCGGGAAAGACGGTCACCGAGTACGACGACCACCTGTTCTGTCTCCTCACCATGAACCACCACCCGCTCCACATGGACACCAACTACGCCGAGAAGACGACGGACTTCGGCAAGAACGTGGTGGTCGGGAACTACATCTACTCACTGCTGCTCGGCATGAGCGTGCCGGACATCTCCGGCAAGGCGATCGCCAACCTGGAGATCGAGTCGCTCAAGCACGTGGCGCCGACCTTCCACGGCGACACGATCTACGGCCAGACGACCGTGCTCGACAAGTGGCCCTCCAAGTCGAAGAACGACCGCGGGATCGTCTACGTCGAGACCAAGGGCTACAAGCAGGACGGCACGCTGGTGTGCATCTTCCGCCGCAAGGTGATGGTGCCGACCGAGACGTACATCAAGGAGCGCGGCGGCGAGCAGCCGGGCCGCCCACCCGTCTCCCACCACCACCCTCAAACGACGCCCCTGCAGGGCGGCACCTCTGGATCCGAGCTCAGGGAGCAGGAGAAGTAGCCATGGCCCGTCTCGCCCAGACCGCCGGTCTGACCGACGTCCAGCAGGAGATCCTCTCCACCGTCCGCGACTTCGTGGACAAGGAGATCATCCCGGTCGCCACCGAGCTGGAGCACCGCGACGAGTACCCCCAGCAGATCGTCGACGGCCTCAGGGAACTCGGCCTTTTCGGCCTGATGATCCCCGAGGAGTACGGCGGCCTGGGCGAGTCCCTCCTGACGTACGCGCTCTGCGTCGAGGAGATCGCCCGGGGGTGGATGTCCGTCTCCGGGATCATCAACACGCATTTCATCGTGGCGTACATGATCAAGCAGCACGGCACGCAGGAGCAGAAGGACCACTTCCTGCCGAGGATGGCGGCCGGCGACATCCGGGGCGCGTTCTCGATGTCGGAGCCGGGTCTGGGCTCGGACGTGTCGGCGATCACCTCGAAGGCGGTGCGGGACGGCGAGGAGTACGTCCTGAACGGCCAGAAGATGTGGCTGACGAACGGCGGTACGTCGTCCCTCGTGGCCGTACTCGTCCGGAGTGACGAAGGACACGCCGAGGGCACGGCGCCGCACAAGTCGATGACGACGTTCCTGGTCGAGAAGGAGCCCGGCTTCGGCGAGGTCTGTCCCGGCCTCACCATCCCGGGCAAGATCGACAAGATGGGCTACAAGGGCGTCGACACCACCGAGCTGATCATGGACGGCCTGCGGGTTCCGGCCAATCGGGTGCTCGGCGGAGTCACCGGCCGAGGTTTTTACCAAATGATGGACGGGGTCGAGGTCGGCCGCGTCAACGTGGCGGCGCGTGGCTGCGGTGTCGCACAGCGTGCGTTCGAACTGGGCGTCCGGTACGCCCAGCAGCGTCACACTTTCGGCAAGCCGATCGCCCAGCACCAGGCCATCCAGTTCAAGCTCGCGGAGATGGCCACCAAGGTCGAGGCCGCACATGCCATGATGGTCAACGCCGCACGCAAAAAGGACTCCGGGGAACGAAACGACCTTGAGGCCGGGATGGCGAAGTACCTCGCCTCCGAGTACTGCAAGGAGGTCGTGGAGGACGCCTTCCGGATCCACGGCGGCTACGGCTTCTCGAAGGAGTACGAGATCGAACGTCTCTACCGCGAGGCCCCGATGCTGCTGATCGGCGAAGGTACCGCCGAGATCCAGAAAATGATCATCGGGCGAAGGTTGCTCGAAGAGTATCGATTCCAAGGCTGATTGTCCGGGTACGGGGTGTTTTCTTCGAGAAGAAGATCACACCCCGTCAGCGGTCTTCGGCCGCCGACTCGGCTTCCTGGCTTGCCCAGTTGTAGCCCGCGACCGGTACCATCCCGGAAGGGCCGCCGTCCCCATTTCCCGCGCGGCATCATCCGCTACGAAGGTCATCCATGCCCCACAGCCAAACCTCTGCACATCGAGACAGCCTGGCCGGCGTACGCCTCGCGCGCGGAGCATCGCCGTGGCTTCTCCCGACCGTCGCCACCGCAGCCGTCAGCCTCCTGCGCGCCCGTCGCTCCGGCGCCGCGAAGGCCGTCGCCCTGCCCGCCACCGCGCTCGCGGCGGCCATGCTGTGGTTCTTCCGCGACCCCGAGCGTGAGATCGCCCAGGGCCGTGTCATCTCACCCGCCGACGGTGTGGTGCAGAGCATCATGCCGTGGAAGGACGGCCGCACCCGCGTCGCGATCTTCATGAGCCCGCTCAACGTCCACGTCAACCGCGCGCCGCTGTCCGGCACGGTGACGTCGGTGGAGCACATCGCCGGTGGCTTCGTTCCCGCCTTCAACAAGGAGAGCGAGAACAACGAGCGCGTAGTCTGGCATCTCGACACCGAACTCGGCGACATCGAGATGATCCAGATCGCCGGCGCGGTTGCCCGCCGTATCGTCCCCTACGTCCCGCAGGGCACGAAGGTCGAGCAGGGCGACCGCATCGGTCTGATCCGCTTCGGCTCGCGCGTCGACATCTACCTGCCGGAGGGCGTGGAGGTCGCGGTCGAGGTCGGGCAGAAGACCGTGGCTGGGGTGACTCGCATTGACCGTGATTGATCCGGAGACCCAGGCGGGCTGGGTGCCCGAGGCCGACGAGGTCGGCGACGACGAGGAGATGCCGCTCTCTCTCCGCCTCTCGATAGCGGACACCCTCACGCTCGGCAACGCCACGTGCGGCTTCATGGCGGTGTACTTCACCACCACCGGCATCCTGATCCCGCACCTCACCGGGGACGACCAGTCGGCGGGCATGGCCCGCCACAGTGCCGCCACCGCGGTCATCCTCATGCTCTGCGCGGCGGTCTTCGACCTGTTCGACGGCCTGGTGGCGCGCAAGCTCCGCTCCTCCCCCATGGGCGCCGAGCTGGACAACCTCTCGGACCTCATCAGCTTCGGCCTGGCCCCCGCCTACTTCGTGCTCGTCTACGGCATGGTGGCCGACGACGCGTACCAGAAGGTCGCCGCGGTCGGAGCGGTCGTGGTGCTCCTCGCGGTCGTCCTGCGCCTGGCCCGCTTCTCCTGTGTGTCACCGCCGAACGGCATGTTCCAGGGCATGCCGTCGCCGTTCGGTGCGCTGACGGTCGTCTCCATCGTGCTCCTGGAGCTGCCCTTCTTCGCGACGCTCCTGGCGATCCTCGGCACGGCCTGGCTGATGGTGAGCCGGGTCGAGTACCCGAAGCCGCGCGGGCGCC
The DNA here is from genome assembly GCF_040629895.1 of Streptomyces sp. NPDC005866. Lineage (NCBI taxonomy): Bacteria > Bacillati > Actinomycetota > Actinomycetes > Kitasatosporales > Streptomycetaceae > Streptomyces > Streptomyces sp. NPDC005866. The sequence goes on along the minus strand of NZ_JBEXWP010000032.1, from coordinate 302 downwards.
TCGCCGGGGCGATGCTGTCCTGGATCGTCGTCTCGATGGGCCTCCTGGCGGCCTGGGCCTTCGACGCCCCCGGCGGCCAGCTCCTCCTCCAGACCGGCTGTGCGCTGCAGCTGGTGACGGGCGCGGTGATCCCGCTGTTCGCCACGGCCCGCCGGGTGAACAACATCCGCGACAACCGGCGCGAGGCACGGGCGGCGCAGCTGCCGTAGCCGTGACGCGGAGGGCCCCGGACCGAGCTCGTCGTCGGGGGGGGGGGCGCCCCCCGTTAGAACCCCCCCCCCCGGGGGGGGGGGGGGGTGGGT
>NZ_JBEXWP010000031.1:0-108970 GCF_040629895.1 Streptomyces sp. NPDC005866 | reverse complement strand
GGCATCATCGCGTTGATCATCGGCGGGCCGATCCTCGGCGCGATCGTGCTCATCGCCGCCCTCGTCGTCCTCGCCGACACGCTCTACAAATACTCCAAAGGCCAAGCCTCCCTGTGGGACGTGGCGTTCGCCGCGCTGGACTGCATACCCGGCGGCAAGGGCATCACCAGCCTCGGCAAGATAGCCAAGGGGCTGAAGGAGATGAAGAACCTCCGCGGCGGCATGAAGGCCATGAGCCTCGCCGTCCGCGGCCTGGGCAAGAACGCGCGCGGCATGCTGGAGGACGGCGCCAAGGGCGCGTACAACCGGCTGAAGAGCGCGGTCCGTTCGAAGGGCAGCGACCCGATCGACTGGGCCACCGGCACGATGTTCCTGCCGGAGACCGACGTCACACTGCCCGGGAGCCTGCCCCTCGCCTTCACCCGCCGGGCCGCCTCCGACTACCGCTGCGGCTGGTGGTTCGGCCCCAGCTGGGCCTCCACCATCGACCAGCGGCTCGAAGTCGACGAGGACGGGATCGTGTTCGTCACCGAGGACGGACTGCTCCTCGGCTTCCCGCACCCGACGGCGCCACACGCTCCGGTGCTGCCCGCGGCCGGTCCCCGGCTCCGGCTGAGCCGTCTCGACGACGGCGGCTACCGCGTCGAGGATCCGCAGACCGGGGTGGCCCGTCGTTTCGGCCAGCCCAGGGGCGGCATCGCCCTCCTGGAGCGAATCTCCGACCGCAACGGCGACGCCGTCGACGTCGACCACGCGGACGACGGAACCCCACTGGCCCTGCGGCACTCCGGCGGCTACCATCTCCGGCTCACGGTCGACGACGGGCGGGTCACGGCCCTGCACCTGGCCGGCGCGGGCCGGGACGGCACGGACGTCCCCCTGCGCACGTACTCCTACACGGACGGCTGTCTCACCGCGGTAGCCGACGCCTCGGGCCGGGTCATGCGGCTGGCCTACGACGACCGGCACCGCATCACCTCCTGGACCGACCGCAACGGCCGCGGCTACGCCTACACGTACGACGCGGCCGACCGCTGTGTGGCGGAGGGCGGCGAGGCCGGCCACCTCACCCTGGCCCTGGCGTACGACGGCACCGACCCGGCCTGGCCCGGCGCCAGGATCACCACCGTCGCCACCGCCGAGGGCGCCGTCAGCAAGTACGTGGTCGACGACGGCTGTCGGGTCGTCGCGGAGGTCGACCCGCTCGGCGGGACGGCCCGCAGCACCTGGGACGAGCACCACCAGCTCGTCTCCTGGACCGACGAGTCGGGTCACACCACCGTGCGCGCCTACGACGGCGACGGCCGTCTGCTCAGCGTCGTACGCCCGGACGGCACGACGGCCCGCCTCGTGTACGACGAGGTGGGCGGGCCCGTCGAGCTGACCCGCCCGGACGGGCAGGTGACGCGCCGCGCGTACGACTCCCGGGGCAACTGCGTCGCGATCACCGCGCCCGGGGACGCCACGAACCGCTACACCTACGACGACGCGGGACACCTGTCGTCGGTCACCGACGCGACGGGGCTGGTGACCCGGGTCAGGTGCGACGCGGCCGGACGGGCCGAGCAGGTCACCGACCCGCTGGGCGGTGTCACGCGGTTCGTCCACGACTCCTTCGGCCGCGTCACCGCGATCACCGATCCACTGGGGCGCACGACCCGGATGGACTGGGCCGCCGACGGCGAACTGCTGCGCCGGACCGGGCCGGACGGAGCGGCGGAGGAGTGGACCTACGACGGCGAGGGCAACCGGACCAGCCACACCGACGCCGCAGGCGCGGTGACCCGGTTCGAGTACACCCACTTCAACCTGCTCGCCGCACGCACCTCCCCCGACGGTGTCCGGCATGTCTTCGACTACGACCCCTCACTGCGGCTGACCGGTGTGAGCCGCGCGGACGGCCGGCGCTGGACGTACACGTACGACGCCGCGGGACGGCTCCTCGCCGAGACCGACTTCGACGGCCGCACCCAGACGTACGGCCATGACGCCAGGGGCCAGGTCGTGGTGCGCGCCAACGCTCTCGGCGAAGAGGTCCGCCTCACCCGGGACGTGTTCGGGCGAACGGTCGGCAAGGACGCGGGCGGCAGGATCAGCACCTACGCCTACGACCTGAACGACCGGCTGATACGCGCCGAGGGTCCCGACGCGACCGTCACCCTGCTGCGGGACCCGGCAGGGCGAGTGGTGTCGGAGACGGTCAACGGCCGCACCAGCACGTTCGCCTACGACGCGACGGGCCGGCCACTGAGCCGTACCACTCCCACGGGGGCGACCAGCGCCTGGACGTACGACGGTCGCGGCGACCGGGCCCGCACGCGCACCGCGGGCCGGACCCTGGCCCACCTGCACGACGCGGCCGGACAGCCGCTGTCCGTCGGCGTGGACGACGTCCTGTCGCTGACGCGTGCGTACGACAGCGCCGGCAGGGTCACCGCACAGTCGGTCGTCACGGGCGACGGACGCACGGTGCGCGACCGCTCGTACCGCTACCGGGCCGACGGGCATCTCCTCGGAATCGACGGGCCGGACGGAGTGACGCGCGCCTTCGAGCTGGACGGGGCCGGACGCACCACCGCCGTCCGGGCGGAGGGCTGGACGGAGTCGTACGTCTACGGCACGGACGGAGGCCAGACGGCCGCCGAATGGCCGGACGGGCACCCCGGCAACGAGGCCGTGGGTCCGCGCGAGGCCGAGGGCACCCGGGTGCTCCGGGCCGGTGCCACCCGGTACCGGTACGACGAGCAGGGCCGGCTGGTGTGGCGGCAGCGCACACGGCTGTCCCGCAAGCCGGACAGCTGGGCGTACACGTGGGACGCCGAGGACCGTCTGACGTCCGTGCGAGCGCCCGACGGCACCCTGTGGCGCTACCGGTACGACCCAATGGGGCGCCGGATCGCCAAGGAGCGGCTGGGCGCCGACGGGACCACGGTCGTGGAGCGGACCGACTTCACGTGGGACGGCACCACACTCTGCGAACAGCTCACCACCGACGGGGCGCAGCCGCATGCCGTGGCGGTCACCTGGGAACACGACGGGATACGGCCGCTCAGCCAGTGCGAGCGCCTGCTCACCGCCTCGCACGAGGAGATCGACGCGCGGTTCTTCGCCATCGTCACCGACCTCGCGGGCGCGCCCACCGAACTCGTCGACGAAGAGGGCCGGATCGCCTGGCACACCCGCAGCACGCTGTGGGGCGTGACCGCCTGGAGCGGCGGCAGCAGCGCGTACACGGCGCTGCGCTTCCCGGGGCAGTACTACGACCCCGAGAGCGGCCTGCACTACAACTTCCACCGCTACTACGACCCCGAGACGGCCCGGTACCTCTCCCCCGACCCGCTCGGACTCGGCCCGTCGCCGAACCCGTTCCTCTACTTCCTCGACCCGCTGCTCTCCGCCGATCCGTACGGGCTCTACGAGATCGGAAAGCCGGACGCCGCGAGCCAGGCCGGCAATCTGCCGCTGATCGCGGACAAGATCGCGGCGCACGGCGACATCAAGAAGCGGGGCATCCCGGGCGTCGACGACCTGGACGTGCCGGAGCACCTAGAGGACATGATGACCGGCTCCCCGGGGCTGCGGATGCGCAGCACCCCGTCGGGCGTCCCCCGCTTCGCCTGGTGGGACGATGCCACCGGGACGATGCTGATCCGCGAGGGCGACAAGGGCACGTTCATGCAGCCGGACGACGGCTACGACTACTTCCTGAAACAGCTGAAGGAGTGAGTGGGCAGTGAGTGACGTGTTCTGGGGCGCTCCCGAGAGCAGGGCCGCGTGGCAGACGCTGCCGCAGCCGGTGCTGGAGGCGGTCGAGCGGATCGACGCGCAGCGGCTGGAGGTGGAGCGGGCGCGGGTCGCGCCGCATCTGCGGGAGCGGATCACGCGGCCCGTGTACTCGGTCGCGGACCGCTTCGCGTCCTGGGAACGCCTGGTACGCCGGATGGAAGCCGACCGGCCGAGCGGCGACGACTTCTACCCGATCAGCGCCTACGGCAACGACCTCGACTCGCGGGACAACCTGGACGAGGTGATGAACGCCCTGCCCGCGGCGGCGCGTGAAGGAAACCTCGGCACGCTGCTGGACGCGCTGGACGCCCGCTTCGACGCGGCGAGCGTCCCCGACCCGGAGGGTTCCCTGCGCCCCTGGGTCCGCCCGACTAAGGACCACTCACAGCTCCCGGACCGGTGGTGCCGCAAGCCCGTGCACACCCCTTGGGACGACTGAACGGCCCTAGAACCCCAGCCGCCGCAACTGCTTCGGGTCCCGCTGCCAGTCCTTCGCCACCTTCACGTGCAGGTCGAGGAAGACCGGGGTGCCGAGGAGTGCCTCGATCTGCTTGCGGCTCTTGATGCCGACCTCCTTCAGACGCTGGCCCTTGGGGCCGATGATGATGCCCTTCTGGCTGGGGCGTTCGATGAAGAGGTTGGCGTGGATGTCCAGGAGGGGCTTGTCGGCGGGGCGGTCCGGGCGGGGGAGCATCTCCTCGACCACGACGGCGATGGAGTGCGGCAGCTCGTCGCGGACGCCTTCGAGGGCGGCCTCGCGGATGAGTTCCGCGATCATGACCTGCTCGGGCTCGTCCGTGAGGTCGCCCTCGGGGTAGAGGGCCGGGCCCTCGGGCAGCAGCGGGATCAGGAGATCGGCCAGCAGGCTCACCTGCTTGTCGCCGACCGCCGACACCGGCACGATCTCCGCCCACTCGAAGCCCAGCTCCTTGCCCAGCTGGTCGATGGCGATCAGCTGCTCGGCGAGGGTCTTGGAGTCGACCAGGTCGGTCTTGGTGACGATCGCGATCTTCGGGGTCTTGCGGATCCCGGCCAGCTCCTTGGCGATGAAGCGGTCACCGGGGCCGAGCTTCTCGTTCGCCGGCAGGCAGAAGCCGATCACGTCGACCTCGGCCCACGTCGTGCGGACGACGTCGTTGAGCCGCTCGCCGAGCAGGGTGCGCGGCTTGTGCAGACCGGGGGTGTCGACCAGGATCAGCTGGGCGTCGGGCCGGTGCACGATGCCGCGTACCGTGTGCCGCGTGGTCTGCGGCTGGTTCGCGGTGATCGCCACCTTCTGCCCGACCAGAGCGTTCGTGAGGGTGGACTTGCCCGCGTTGGGGCGTCCGACGAAACAGGCGAAGCCCGCCCGGTGGACGGCCTCCGACGATTCCGACGGCTCGGTTGACTGGCTGCGAACGCTCATGACCCCCATTCTCCCTGATCCACGACGCCCCGCCGCACCGTGAGATATCGGTAACCACAAGGCAACGAAACGTCACGGAAACACACCCGTACGGAATCGGAAACCGGAAACGGTGACCCTCTGACGAGCCCCCACGACGTTGGAGACGCCCGTGATCCTCGCCGCCGCGCACGCCGACACCGGCGACACCGCCTGGCTGCTCGCCGCCACCGCCCTGGTCCTGCTGATGACCCCGGGCCTGGCCCTGTTCTACGGCGGCATGGTCCGTACGAAGAGCGTCCTCAACATGCTGATGATGAGCTTCGTGTCGATCGCGCTGGTGACAGTGGTGTGGCTGGCGGGCGGGTACTCGCTGGCGTTCGGGGCGGACGCGGGGGCGGGGCTCATCGGCGGGCTTGCGCACGCCGGCATGCACGGGCTCGGACCGGACAGCGTGCAGGGCACGGTCCCCACCCTGCTCTTCGCCACCTTCCAGCTCACCTTCGCGATCATCACCGCCGCGCTGATCAGCGGTGCGGTCGCGGACCGGACGAAGTTCGGGGCGTGGCTGGTGTTCGTGCCGGTGTGGGCGGTGCTCGTATACGTTCCGGTGGCGCACTGGGTGTGGGGTCCGGGTGGCTGGATCCTGCACGACCTCGGCGCCCTGGACTTCGCGGGCGGCCTGCCCGTCGAGATCACCTCCGGCGCCTCCGGCCTGGCCCTCTGCCTGGTCCTCGGCCCGCGGCTCGGCTTCAAGAAGGACGCGATGCGTCCGCACAACCTGCCGATGGTGATCCTGGGCGCCGGTCTGCTCTGGTTCGGCTGGTTCGGCTTCAACGCGGGCAGCGCGCTCGGCGCGAACGGTCTCGCGGCCGCCGCCTTCCTCAACACCCTGGCCGCCGGCTGCACGGGCCTGCTGGGCTGGCTCTTCGTCGAGCAGAAGCGCGACGGCCACCCGACCACCCTGGGCGCGGCCTCCGGCGCCGTCGCCGGCCTGGTCGCGATCACGCCGTCCTGCGGCTCGGTCTCCCTGCTCGGCGCGCTCGTCGTCGGCCTCGCCGCGGGCGTGGTCTGCTCGTACGCCGTCGGCTGGAAGTTCAGGTTCGACTACGACGACTCGCTCGACGTCGTCGGCGTCCACCTGGTCGGCGGTGTCATCGGCACCCTCCTCATCGGCCTGTTCGCGGAGAAGGCCATGACCGGCGGCGCCGAGGGCCTCTTCTACGGCGGCGGGCTCGCCCAGTTCGGCAGGCAGGCGGTGGCGGTCGTGGCCGTCGCGGCGTACGCGTTCGCGGTGACGTACGGCATCGGCAAGCTGCTCGACAGGACGCTGGGCTTCCGGGCGAGCGAGGAGCAGGAGCACACGGGCCTCGACCTTACGGTGCACGCCGAGTCGGCTTACGATCACGGGGTCCTGGGCCATGGCGCCCCGGTCGCCCACTCCGTCCTTACCGCTCAGAAGGTCAAGGCCCAGCCATGAAGCTCATCACCGCGATCGTCAAGCCCTACCGCCTCGACGCGGTGAAGACCGCCCTCCAGGAGATCGGGGTGCACGGCCTGACCGTGACCGAGGCCAGCGGGTACGGCCGGCAGCGCGGCCACACCGAGGTGTACCGCGGCGCCGAGTACCAGGTCGACCTGGTCCCGAAGGTCCGTATCGAGGTCGTCGTCCAGGACGCCGACTCCGAGGCCGTGATCGAGGCGACCGTCAAGGCCGCGCAGACGGGGAAGATCGGGGACGGGAAGGTGTGGGCGCTGCCGGTGGAGACGGTCGTACGGGTGCGGACGGGCGAACGCGGGCCGGACGCGCTCTGACGGGTGACTGGTATGTGCTCGTCGAGACGAACGCCGCACCCACCCACACGCCCCCGCCCACCCGAGTCAGCAATCCCCCGCCCCTCAACTGAGGGAGTCAATCAGGCCTTCGCCTCTCCGCGGACCGGGTCGGGCGGGCGGGCATAACCCCTAGGCGACGACAGTGACCCGCACCTCTCCGTCCGGCCCCGCCAGCAGCACCCGCGTCCCCGGCCCCCCAAGATCCCGCACCGCGGCCAGGTCCCCGGCGTCAACCCCTTCGGCCCCGCTCACAACCGCCGCCGCCTCCAGAGACTCCGCCCCCGACGCCACCGCCATCGCCACCGCCGTCCGCAGCGCGCTCAGCTTCAGCGAGGCCAGCTCCACGGTCCCCGCCACATAGGTCCGCCCCGTCGAGTCCCGTACGGCCGCCCCCTCGGGCACCCCGTTACGGGCCCGGGCCGAACGGGCCAGGGTGACGATCTTGCGGTCCTCGGGATCAAGCGCGCTGCTCTCGGTCATGCCCCGAGCATACGAACAACGTGACTCGGTCAGACACCCCGGTCCATCCGCTTCACGGCCGGTCCAGCCGCAGCCGCTCCGCTCTCGGCAGGCCGGCGACGACAAGGTCGTACGAGTCCTCGATCAGCTCTTTCACCAGCCGGGCGGGGAGGTCGCCGTCCACGGTCACGGTGTTCCAGTGGCGCTTGTTCATGTGGTATCCGGGGATGATCAGGCCCTCGTGGTCGGTGCGGAGGCGGATCGCGTCCTCCGGGTTGCACTTGAGGTTGATCGTCAACGGGCGGGCGTCCAGGCGGCTCAGGGCGAACATCTTGCCCAGCACCTTGAAGACCGAGGCGTCCGGGCCGAACGGGAAGTCCTCCTCGGCCGCGTTGAAGGAGAGGCAGAAGGCGCGGAGCCGGCCGGGGGTCACTCGGGCTCCTCCTTTTGGTCGTCGGTCACGGGCACCGGTTCCACCAGCACGGTCACGATCTTGTTTCGGCGGCCTGCGGCGGCCTCGGCGGTCAGGGCGAGCTTGCGGCCGTCGGGGAGTTCGACCTGGGCGGAGGCACCCGCGATGGGCACCCGGCCGAGCGCCTTGGCGAGCAGTCCGCCGACGGTCTCCACATCCTCGTCGTCGTACTCGTCCAGGCCGTACAGCTCGCCGAGGTCGGTGATGTCGAGGCGGGCGGTGACCCGGTGGCGGTCGTCGCCCAGGTCGGTGACGGGCGGGAGTTCACGGTCGTACTCGTCGGTGATCTCGCCGACGATCTCCTCCAGGATGTCCTCGATGGTGACGATCCCGGCCGTGCCGCCGTACTCGTCGATGACGACGGCGACGTGGTTGCGTTCCTTCTGCATCTCGCGCAGCAGGTCGCCGGCGTTCTTGGTGTCGGGCACGAAGAACGCGGGCCGCATGGCGGTGGAGACCAGGTCGGACTCGGCGTCCCGGCTGATGTGCGTCTTGCGGACCAGGTCCTTGAGGTACACGATCCCGACGATGTCGTCCTCGCTCTCGCCGGTGACCGGGATGCGGGAGAAACCGGAGCGGAGGGCGAGGGCGAGGGCCTGCCGGATGGTCTTGTACCGCTCGATGACGACCAGGTCCGTCCTCGGGACCATGACCTCGCGGACGAGGGTGTCGCCCAGTTCGAAGACCGAGTGCACCATCCGGCGCTCGTCGTCCTCGATCAGCGACTCCTTCTCGGCGAGGTCGACCAGGGCACGCAGTTCGGCCTCGGAGGCGAACGGGCCGCGCCGGAAGCCCTTGCCGGGGGTGAGGGCGTTGCCGATGAGGATCAGCAGATACGGGATCGGGCCCATGATCCTGGCCAGCGGCAGCAGCACGTACGCGGCGGCCGTGGCCGTGTTCAGCGGGTGCTGGCGGCCGATGGTGCGCGGGGAGACACCGACGGCGACATACGACACGAGCACCATCACGCCGATCGCGGCGAGCAGCGCCTCCCAGGTGGTCGGGATCGCCTGGAGGCAGGCGTAGGTGACCAGGGCCGCGGCGGCCATCTCGCAGGCGACGCGGACCAGCAGCGCCACATTGAGGTAGCGGGTCGGGTCGGCGGCGATCTGGGCGAGCTTGGCGCTGCCGCGCCGCCCGGACTTCACGGCCTCCTCGGCGCGGAAGCTGGAGACGCGGGCGATACCGGCCTCGGCGCAGGCGGCCAGCCACGCCACGACGACCAGCGCGATCGCTCCGGCGACGATCTGCGGACTCATATGAAGACGACCACCCGGCTAGGAGACCGTCGGCGCCGGGGAGGGACCGGTCAGGCCCCGCTCCGTGCGCCAGCCGTCCACGATGGCCGCCTGGAGGCCGAACATCTCGGCCTTCTCGTCGGGCTCCTCGTGGTCGTAGCCGAGCAGGTGCAGCACTCCATGGACGGTGAGCAACTGGAGCTCCTCGTCCATGGAGTGCTGCGTGTCGGCCTCGGACCCCTGCTTGGCGGCGACCTCCGGGCAGAGCACGACATCGCCGAGCAGCCCCTGCGGCGGCTCGTCCTCGTCCTTCGACGGCGGCCGCAGCTCGTCCATCGGGAAGGACATGACATCGGTCGGCCCGGGCAGGTCCATCCACTGGATGTGCAGCTGCTCCATGGCGTCGGCGTCCACGACGATCACCGAGAGCTCGGAGAGCGGGTGGATGCGCATCCGTGCGAGGGCGTAGCGGGCGATGTCGAGGATCGCCTGCTCGTCGACCTCGGTTCCGGACTCGTTGTTGACGTCGATCGACATGGCGCTGTGCTTGTCTACTTCCCCTTGTGCCCGGACTTCGAGCGGCCGCCCTTGTGCGTGCCGTTCTCCGTGCCGTGCTCGCTGTCGTACTGCTCGTACGCGTCGACGATACGGCCCACCAGCTTGTGCCGTACGACATCGCGGGACGAGAGCCGGGAGAAATGCACGTCGTCCACGCCCTCCAGGATGTCCTGCACCTGGCGCAGACCCGACTTCGTCCCGTTGGGCAGGTCGACCTGGGTGACGTCACCCGTGATCACGATCTTCGACTCGAAGCCGAGACGGGTGAGGAACATCTTCATCTGCTCGGGCGAGGTGTTCTGGGCCTCGTCGAGAATGATGAAGGCGTCGTTGAGCGTACGGCCGCGCATGTACGCCAGCGGCGCGACCTCTATCGTCCCGGCCGCCATCAGCCGCGGGATCGAGTCCGGGTCGAGCATGTCGTGCAGCGCGTCGTACAACGGACGCAGGTAGGGGTCGATCTTCTCGTAGAGCGTGCCCGGCAGGAAGCCGAGCCGCTCGCCCGCCTCGACCGCCGGCCGGGTCAGGATGATGCGGTTGACCTGCTTGGACTGCAGGGCCTGCACCGCCTTGGCCATGGCCAGGTAGGTCTTTCCGGTACCGGCGGGCCCGATGCCGAACACGATGGTGTGCTTGTCGATCGCGTCGACGTACCGCTTCTGGTTGAGGGTCTTGGGGCGGATGGTGCGGCCGCGCGAGGACAGGATGTTCTGTGTCAGAACCTGGGCCGGGGTCTCCTCCGGGCCCTCCCCGTTCTCGCTCGCCCGCAACATGGCGATCGAGCGTTCCACTGCGTCCTCCGTCATCGGCTGCCCGGTGCGGAGCACCAGCATCATCTCGTCGAACATGCGCTGGATGAGGGCGACCTCACGGGCATCGCCGACCGCGCTGATCTCGTTGCCCCGGACATGGATGTCGGCCGCCGGGAAGGCCTTCTCGATCACGCGCAGCAGGGAGTCGCCGGATCCCAGCACGGTGACCATGGGGTGCTGGGCGGGAACCTCGAACTGAGCTCGGGCCTGCGGCTGCGCGGGAGTGTGAGCTGTGGGTGTCTGAGTCATGGGCCGGCGCTTAAGGCCTGCGGTTCCTCCTCTTCACGGCCGCGTAGCTGAGGGCGGCCTCGCGGTATCAAGGGTACGACGCGGGGCCGACAACGCCGTAGGCCTTTTCACCGGGAAAGGCGCCCCTGGTGCAGCGGTGAGCCCTGCATGCGCTCCAGGACGCCGGGGCAGAATCCGGGCCGTCACTGCCACGCCTGGTCGGGGAGCCGCGTCCGCTCCACGCCACCTGTCCTTTCAGAAAGCAGGTCGCCGTGCTGTTGCGTCTGCCCACGTCGGTGTCCGAGGCCCGGGAATGCCTGGCCGAGGGGGCGATACCCGTCGGCGGCGCGACCCTCATATGGGCCGCCTGGCAGCGGGACGGCTTCCCGGAACAGGCGGTGTCCCTGCGGGAGGTGCCCGAGGCGACGGCGATCGGTAAGGGCGTGCTGGGAGGTGCGGTGCTGCTCCACCAGGTGGACGACCGGGTTCCGGAGGTCCTGCGGAAGGCGGCGAAAGGGGTCGGCACGGGGGCGGTGCGCCGGACGGCGACGGTGGGCGGGAACATCGCCGGGTCGAGCCTGCGGGACCTGCTGCCGGCGGCGATCGTGCTGGACGCGAGGGCCGAGGTGCTCACGGCGGACGGGGTGGACGAGGTGGACCTGGCCGAGCTGCAGGCCAAGTCGCCGCTGCTGCTCTCCCTGCGCTGGCGGGAGCCGGTGAAGGGGGCGTACGCGAAGGTGGCGGACCCGGCGGGCGGCGAGGTGCCGACGATTGTCGCCGCCGCGGTGGACACGGAGGGTGTGCTGCGGGTCGCGGTGCGGGAGGGGTACGTGGTCAGCGGCGGGAGTGCGGGGGCTGGGGGCGGGGTGGAGGAACTGCTCGCGGGTGCGTTGTCGGGGGTGTCGGAGGCGGGACGGGAGCTGGTGCGGGAGCGGGTCGCCGAGGTGCTCGGGGAGTAGGCGCGGGGTGACTGCCGGTTGTGCGAGTGCGGCCGAGTGGGGCTGGTCGCGCAGTTCCCCGCGCCCCTTACGGGGCACGTCGCAGCCGCGGGCAGTCGTGCAGCCGGCACCCTGCCGGCGCCGGTGAGCGGCCCCACCCCCGGGCCCCACTCACCCGCACCGCTCACGCGGACCGGCCGAAGCCGATTGTCGGTACCGCTCTCCGCAGTGGCCATGGCCGGGCCAGTTCCTCCGGCACCAGGGCCTCCAGGAACGCGTACCTCCGCAACGCCGCCGGATCCTGGCCCTCCACCGACTGGACCTTCCGCCACCACGCCCCGATCTCCGACCAGCCGGGCGCGGACAGGGAGCCGCCGAACTCCTGGACGGAGAGCGCTGCCGTGAGGCCTGCGAAGGCGAGGCGGTCGGCCAGCGGCCAGTCGGAGAGCGTGCCGGTGACGAAGCCGGCGACGAAGACATCGCCGGCGCCGGTCGGGTCGAGGGCCTCCACGGCGATCGCCGGGACCTCCGCGGACTCGCCGGTGCGTCCGTCGACGGCGTAGGCGCCCTCCGCCCCGAGAGTGACGACGGCGAGCGGCACGTACTCGGTGAGGGCATGGGCCGCGGCGCGCGGGCAGTCGGCGCCGGTGTACCGCCGCGCCTCCTCCGCGTTCGGCAGGAACGCCTCGCAGTGCTTCAGGTCGGCGAGGGCCGCCAGGTCCCAGGCGCCGCTGTCGTCCCAGCCGACGTCGGCGAAGATCCGGGCGCCCTCGGAGGCGGCCTTGGCGATCCAGGGGTTGGGTTTTCCGGGCGTGAGGGAGGCGACGGCGGCACGCGCGCGTGCCGGGTGGCCGGGGGCGTTCTGCTGGCGGAACAGGGTGCCGGCGGGTGGCTCGTGGCCGTGCGAGACCATGGTCCGCTCGCCCTCGTACGCCATGGAGACCGTGACCGGGGAGTGCCAGCCGCGCACGGTCCGGGACGGGGAGAGGTCGATGCCCTCCCCCTGGGCGAGTGCGTCCCAGCAGTACTCGCCGTAGTGGTCGTCTCCGAAGGCCGCCGCGAGGGAGGTCCGCAGGCCGAGCCGGGCGAGGGCGGTGGCCATGTTGGCGATGCCGCCGGGGCTGGAGCCCATGCCCCGGGCCCAGGACTCGGTGCCGCGCACGGGGGCGGAGTCCAGGCCGGTGAAGATGATGTCGAGGAAGACGGTGCCGGTGAGGTAGACGTCCCAGGGCGGATCGTCCGGCCTGCGCAGGGCGGCCAGCGGGTCGACCTGCGCGGCGCAGTGCGGTCCTGTTGCTCCCCTGTCGTCGTCGAGGTACTCCGGTTCCTCTCCGGCGAACGCGTTGGACGCGGTCACGGTGCGCTCCCTGGACGTGGTGCGGATCCGGCCAGTCTGCACCATGCCACCGGAGCGGCGGCCGCTCTCGCCGTACGACCGCCCGAACCAGGGCGCCTACCAGCGCGGCACGGCCGGTGTGGTCCACCCCGGCTCGGCCACCCGCATCGCCGCGGCGTCGTCGCGGTCGCGCAGCGTCCCGTCGTCGTCCAGCCACCGCTGGTGCAGCGGTCGTACCTTCTCCGGGTCCAGCTCGACGCCGAGTCCCGGCGCGTCGGAGACGGCGACCCGGCCGTCCTCGAAGGCGAGGCGTTCGGTGAGGACGTCCTCGGACTGCCAGGGGTAGTGGGAGTCGCAGGCGTGGTGGAGGTTCGGGACGGTCGCGGCCACGTGGGTCATCGCGGCCAGGCTGATCCCGAGGTGGGTGTTGGAGTGCATGGAGACGCCGACGCCGAAGGTGCGGCAGACGGCGGCGAGTTGCTGGGTGTTGCGCAGCCCGCCCCAGTAGTGGTGGTCGGAGAGGACGACCTGGACGGCGCCGCGGGTGAACGCCTCCTCGATCTCACCGAACGTCGTCACGCACATGTTGGTCGCGAGCGGCACCTGGGTGCCCGCGGCGACCTCGGCCATGGCCGGGGTGCCGAGCGCCGGGTCCTCCAGGTATTCGAGGATGTCCCCGAGTTCCTTCGCGACCTTCAGGGAGGTCTCCACGGACCAGGCGCCGTTGGGGTCGAGGCGCAGCGGGTGTCCCGGGAACGCCTGGGCCAGCGCCCGTACGGCCGCGATCTCCTCGTCGGGCGGGAAGACCCCGCCCTTGAGCTTGAAGGAGGTGAAGCCGTACCGCTCCGTGAAGCGGCGGGCCTGTTCGACGACCCCGGCCGGGTCGAGCGCGGCCCCCCAGCCGTCCGGCTCCGCCGGCACCCCCTGCGGGTGTGCGGCCCACTTGTAGAACAGGTACGCGCTGTACTCGACCGAGTCGCGCACCTTCCCGCCGAGCAGCGTGTGCACGGGCAGCCCGAGCGCCTTGCCGAGGGCGTCGAGGCAGGCGACCTCGAAGCCGGAGAGCACGGACAGCCGCAGCTTGTCGGCGGTCTGCACCCCGCGCAGCCCGCCGACGTCGACCTGCCCGGAGACCCGGGCCGTGTCCACGGCGACCTCGTCGGCGACGGTGAACAGCCCGTTCAGGTCACTGACCTGCCGGCCCCGCAGCCGCTCGGCGAACGGCCGGGCCAGCTCCAGGTACTTGGTGTCGCCGTAGGTCTCGCCGACCCCGGCCACTCCGTCGGCGGTCACCACCTCCACGATCAGCCGGGGCGTGTACGGCTGGTGCACGCCCTGCGTGTTCAGCAGCGGCGGGTCGGCGACCAGGATCGGCGTCAGGCGGACGTCGTTGATCGTGAGGTTCACAGGGACGCTCCCACCAGGTCGAGTCCGGTGGTCAGCAGGGCCTTGAGGTCGGAGAGGTGGGCGTCGGAGGGCTCGGTGAGCGGGGCACGTACCGGGCCGACGGGCCGGCCGCGCAGCCGGGCCGCCGCCTTGACGAGGGACACGGCGTATCCGGGGACGCGGTCACGGAGTTCGACGAACGGCACGTAGAAGTCACGCAGCAGCTTGTCGACGGTGCCGTGGTCGCCGTCGCCCAGGGCGGCGAAGAAGGCGTCGGCGATCTCGGGGGCGAAGGCGTGCACGGCGGAGGAGTAGGCGGGGACGCCGACGGAGGCGTAGGCGCGGGCCTGGATCTCGGCGGTGGCGGCGCCGTTGAAGAAGAGGAAGCCCTCCGGGGCGGCGAGGGTGAGCCGCTGGAGCCGGTCGAGGTCGCTGTGCCCGTCCTTGAGCCCGATGACGCCGGGGATGCGGGCGATACGCGCCAACGAACCGGCCGTGTAGGCGACCTGCCCGCGCTGGTAGGCGATGAGCGGAAGGGACGTCCGGGCCGCGATCTGCTCCAGCTGGGCGACCAGCCCGTCCTGCGGGGCGGCGACGAGATAGTGCGGCAGCACGAGCAGGGCGTCGGCCCCGGCCTCCTCGGCGACACGGGCGAACCGCACGGCCTGCGCCCAGCCGTACCCCACCCCCGCGACCACGGGCACCTTTCCGCCGGTCTCCGCCACGGCCGCGGTCACGACCTGCCGGTACTCGTCCTCGTCCAGCGAGAAGAACTCCCCCGTCCCGCAGGCCGGGAAGAGGGCACCGGGCCCGGTGGCCAGCTGCCCGGCGACATGCTCCCGGAATCCGCCCACGTCGAGAGACCCGTCGGCGTGAAAGGCGGTGAGCGGGAACGACAGCACCCCGCCCGCCATGCCGTCCCGCAGCCTCCGCACGACGACCTCCGGCTGTCCGCTCACTCGACCCATCTCCCCATGTAGACGTCATCCACGTATGAAGACAGAGACTAGATAGGCGAACCCTCCCCGTCAACGGCCCACACCGCCCCCAACCCTTTACGATCTGCACATGTCCCAGACAGCAGGCGTCCGCGAGGTCAAGTCGGCGGCGCGCACGGTGGAGTTGCTGGAGCTCCTCGCGGCCCGCGGGGACCGCCCGGCCCGGCTCCAGGAACTGGCGGACGAACTCGGCGTCCCGCGCAGCTCGATGTACGCCCTTCTCCAGACGCTGATCACAAGGGGCTGGGTGCGCACCGACACGACCGGCTCCCTCTACGGCGTCGGCATCCGTACCCTGCTGACCGGCACGAGCTACCTGGACTCCGACCCGCGGGTCCGCCTGGTACGCCCGTATCTGGACGAGGCGTCGCAGGCGCTGGGCGAGACGATCCACCTGGGCCGCCTGGACGGCCGGAACGTGGCGTACCTGGCGACCCGGGAGTCGCACGAATACCTGCGCACGATCAGCAGGGTGGGGCGACGGCTGCCGGCCCATGTGGGCGCTCTGGGCAAGGCACTCCTGGCGGAACGCCCCGACGAGGACCTCCCCGAGGGCCCGTACGAGGCCCTGACCGCCAACTCCCACACGACCCGCGCAGCCCTCACCGCCGATCTCGCCGGGATCCGCACCCGCGGCTACTCGATCGACCGGGAGGAAGGCGTCGTGGGCATCATCGGCTTCGGCTTCGCCCTGCGCTACGACACCCCGGCCCAGGACGCGATCAGCTGCTCGGTGCCGGTCGCACGCCTGACCCCGGAGCACGAGGACCAGATCGTCACGGTGATGCGCGACATCCGAACCCGCATCGAATCAGCGCCGACGGGCGGCACGACCAACTGGCGCTGACCGAACGCGTCTTCACCGACCTGCCGGCATGCGGCTCCGCCGCGTGGGCGGGACAGGACACCCCCACGGCGCGCGGCGCGTCTACCCATGCCCCCGCACCCAAAACCCAACGTGCCTCACATCACACCCCCCGCGCTTCTTCCGGCCTCCCTCACTTGATACAAATTCTCCGCGCGCTCCTGTCCGTCGACGGCCTGCGCTCAACCCCCCTTCTGAGCCGCTCCTTTCGCATGCCCTGGGAACGCCCGTGTTCGCCCGCACCACCCCCTGGCCCCTCGTCGCCCTTTTCACGGCCGGGTACCTGGCCCCCTACCTCCTCCCGACCACCGTAGGCAGGCTGGAATCGGGGCTCCCGATCTCCGCCACCCAGGCGGGAGCCATCGGCAGTGCCCTGCTGCTGAGTTCGGCGGCGGCCGGCTTCCTGCTCGCCTCCCGGGTGGACCGCATCGGCCCCCGCACCCTCGCCCGCGCCGGCCTGCTCCTCGCCGTCCTCGGCTACGGCGGCGCCGCCCTGACCACCGCCGTCCCCGCGGTCGTGGTCGGCGCAGCCCTCGGCGGCTTCGGCTCCGGGACGGTCACCGCCGTGGCCGCCACCGGCATCGCCGCGCAGCGGGACCCGCACCGCACCACCACCCTCGGACTGCTCGGCGTCTCCGCCCTCGCGGGTGCCGTCTATCTGACGGTCCCGCACCTCGGCCCCGGCCATGCGCAGCCCCTCGCCGCGATCGCGCTCAGCGCGCTGGCGGTCTGGCCACTCACCGCCCGTCTGTCCCCCCGCACCGCCCCGGCCCTGCCCCGTACCGCCGGCGGCTCCCGTCTCCCCCATCTCCGCCCGGGTCTGCTGCTGGCCGCCGCGATGCCGTGCTGGTCGGCCGCGCAGAACTCGCTGTGGGGCGTGAGCGGCCGGATCGGCCTGACGCAGGCGCATCTCGGCGAGGTGACCGTCGGCGTGGTGTTCGCGGTGGCGCTCGGCGCCGGTCTGCTCGGCGTGGTCGGGGCGGGCGCGCTCGGTCCGCGGCTCGGCCAGGCCCTGCCGATCGGTCTCGGCACCGTGCTGATCGCGGGCTGTATCGCGCTCAGCGCGTCCGCCACCGACCTGACGACGTTCGCGTCCGGCGAGATCGCCTGGAACCTGCTCTACCCGGTTGTCCTGTCGTACGTCATCGGACTGGCCGCCTCACTGGACCCGCGGGGCCGCTGGGCGGTGCTGGTCGGGTCGGCGTCGTCGCTGGGGACGGCCGTCGGCCCGATGACCGGCAGCCTGTTGTCGGCCCGGGCCGGTTTCCCCGCGATGGGAACGGTCCTCGCGGTGGGCCTGCTGGCCGTCGCCGTACCGCTGACGGCGGTGGCGCTGCGGCGCAGGACCACCACCGTCGCGACCCACCCGGCGCTCACCGACGAGACGGTACGGCTGGACATCGCGGCCTAGCCGAACTCGTAGGCCGCCACCTCGGCGAGATACCGCGCCCGCAACTCCTCGTCGTCCTCCAGGAAGGACGCGAGGAAGGAGTTGCGGGCCAGCTCCCGCAGCCGCTCCTCGGACAGGCCCAGGGTGTCGGCGACCGCGCGGAAGTTGTCGTCGGCGTAACCGCCGAAGTAGGCCGGGTCGTCTGAGTTGACCGTGCACAGCAGGCCCGCGTCGAGCATCGCCGGCAGCGGGTGCTCGGCCAGCTCGTCGACCGCCCGCAGCCGCACGTTCGACAGCGGGCACAGCGTGAGCGGGATCCGCTCCCGCACCAGACGGGCGACGAGTTGCGGGTCCTCCATGCAGCGCAGCCCGTGGTCGACGCGCTCCACGCCGAGCAGGTCCAGTGCCTCGGTGATATAGGCGGGCGGCCCCTCCTCACCGGCGTGCGCCACGCGCCGCAGCCCGAGGTCGGCGGCGGCCTCGTACACCTCGCGGAACTTGGCCGGCGGATGCCCGACCTCGGCCGAGTCCAGGCCGATCCCGGTGATCCGGTCGAGGTAGGGCCTCGCCGCCTCCAGCGTCTCCAGCGCCGAGTCGGCGGACTCGTCCCGCAGGAAGCACATGATCAGCCGGGTGGAGATCCCATGGTTCTCGACGCTCCGGCCGAGCGCCCGCCACAGCCCCTCGACGACCGTGCGCATGGGCAGCCCCCGGGCGATGTGCGCCTGCGGGTCGAAGAAGATCTCGGCGTGCCGCACGCCCTGCGCGGCGGCCCGGGCCAGATAGGCGTCGGCGAGGTCCTCGAAGTCCCGCTCGGTGCGCAGGACGGCCATCAGCTCGTAGTACAGGTTCAGGAAGGACTGCAAATCCTTGAACTGGTACGCCTCACGCAGCGCGTCCGTGTCCGGGTACGGCAACTCCACGCCGTTGCGCGCGGCGAGCCGGAACGCCAGCTCCGGTTCCAGGGTGCCTTCGATGTGGAGGTGCAGCTCAGCTTTGGGGAGGGGCATCAGAGCATGGTACGGCCGCTTCACCTGCGCTTCGGAACCGGCACCCGGAGCAGATCCCGCGCCACGGTCAGCTCGCCCTGGTATCCGGCGTCCCGCGCCTGCCGCTCGAAATTGCCGGGTTCGGAGTACCGCTGGCTGAAGTGGGTCAGCACGAGATGCCGTACCCCCGCGTCCCGTGCCACGGCCGCCGCCTGTCCGGCGGTCAGGTGCCCGTGCTCCTCGGCGAGTTCGGCGTCCTCGTCGAGGAAGGTGGACTCGATGACGATCATGTCGCAGCCCTCGGCGAGCGCGTGCACGCCGTCGCACAGCCGGGTGTCCATCACGAACGCGAACCGCTGTCCCCGCCGCACCTCGCTGACCTCGTCGAGCATGACGGTCCCGAGGACGCCCTCGCGCTGGATCCGGCCGACGTCCGGGCCCTTGATGCCGTGCGCGGCGAGCCGTTCGGGCAGTATGCGGCGGCCGTCGGGTTCGACGAGCCGGTAGCCGTACGACTCGACCGGGTGGGACAGCTTCCTGGCCTCCAGCGTGTACGCCCGGGTGACGGCGAGATCACCGTCACCGGCGACCGGTGCCTCGGTGATGCCGACGGTCTCCCGGTAGGCGGTGGCGTACCGGAGGCGGTCGAAGAAGCGCCGGCCGGAGCGCGGGTAGTGCGCGGTGACCGGGTGCGGGACCTTGTCCAGGTTGATGCGCTGGATGACCCCGGCGAGGCCGAGGCAGTGGTCGCCGTGGAAGTGGGTGACGCAGATCCGGTTGAGGTCGTGCGCGGCGACGCCGGCCCGCAGCATCTGCCGCTGGGTGCCCTCGCCGGGGTCGAAGAGGATGCCCTCGCCGTCCCAGCGCAGCAGGTAGCCGTTGTGGTTGCGGTGCCGGGTGGGAACCTGGCTGGCGGTGCCGAGGACCACCAGTTCACGGACGGACACGGCGACTTACCCGGGCGGCCAGTGCAGGCCGCGGCCGCCGAGGACGTGCGCGTGGGTGTGCCAGACGGTCTGGCCGGCGCCGCTGCCGGTGTTGAAGACGACGCGGTAGCTCTCCAGCTTGTCCTCGTCGGCGACGGCCTGCGCCTCGCGCAGTATGTCGGCGGCGACGGCGGGTTCGCCCGTGGCGAGCTCGGCCGCGTTCTTGTAGTGGACCTTGGGGATCACCAGGACATGGGTGGGCGCCTGGGGGTTGATGTCCCGGAAGGCGACGGTGGTGTCCGTCTCGCGGACGATCGTCGCGGGGACGTGGCCTGCGACGATCTTGCAGAACAGGCAGTCGTCCTGCGGCTCCCCTGCCATGTTTTCTCCTCGCCCGGTGATCAGTTCCGCGAGCATCGTATCGCCGTCGGCTGCGGCTGCGTGGGGGCTGACCGCGCCCGGGCGGCGGAGCCGCATGTCGATGCGGCCCCGCGCCCCTCGGCCGGGCCCCGCCGCCCGTGCCTACGTCGGCAACGTCGGCGGGGTCTTCGCGGGAGCCGTCTCCAGGGCCTCCAGCGCTATCCGCACCGCCTCGTCCAGCTGGGGGTCCCGTCCCGCCCCCCAGTCCTGCGGTGTCTGCACGACCTCCACATCGGGGTCCACCCCGTGGTTCTCCACGCCCCAGCCGTAGCCCTCCAGCCAGAACGCGTACTTCGGCTGGGTGACCAGCGTGCCGTCGACCAGGCGGTAGCGGCTGTCGATGCCGATCACGCCGCCCCAGGTGCGGGTGCCGACCACCGGGCCGATCCCCAGCGCCTTGATCGCCGCGTTGACGATGTCCCCGTCCGAGCCCGAGAACTCGTTGGCGACGACGACCACCGGGCCCCGGGGCGCGTCCCTCGGGTAGCTGAACGGCCGCATACCGCGCGGCAGGTCCCAGCCGACGATCCGCCGGGCCAGTTTCTCCACCACGAGCTGGGAGGTGTGCCCGCCCCGGTTCTCGCGGACGTCCACGACGATGCCCTCGCGGGCCATCTCCACGCTCAGGTCGCGGTGGATCTGCGCCCAGCCCGGCGCCTGCATGTCCGGCACATGGAGATACCCCAGCCGGCCCTCGGACAGCTCGCGCACATGGGCCCGCCGGTCGGCCACCCACGCGTGGTAGCGCAGCGGCTCCTCGTCCGCGACCGGGACCACGACGGGATGGCGCAGCTCGCCGCCGCCCGCGGGGGACACGGTCAGTTCGACGGCCTTGCCGGCCGTGCCGACGAGCAGCGGGCCGGGGCCGGTCACCGGGTCGACGGGCCGGCCGGCGACGGCCACGATCGCGTCGCCGGGGCGTACCGCGACACCGGGCGCGGCGAGCGGGGAGCGGGCGCCGGGGTCGGAGGTCTCGGCGGGCAGGATGCGGTCGATGCGCCAACTGCCGTCCGGATGGCGAGAGATGTCGGCGCCGAGGAGGCCCTGGCGGGCGCTGCGGCCGTGGCCGCCGCGCGGGGTGACATAGGCGTGCGACGTGCCGAGTTCGCCCTGGACCTCCCAGAGCAGGTCGACGAGGTCGTCGTGGGTGGCGACGCGCTCGACGAGCGGCCGGTAGCGGTCGAGGACGCCGTCCCAGTCGACGCCGCCGAGGTCCGGCCGCCAGAACTGGTCACGCATGATGCGGCCGGTCTCGTCGAACATCTGCCGCCACTCCGCGGCCGGATCGAGGGTCTGCCGTACCCGGGACAGGTCGACGGTGATGTTGGTGTCGCTGTCGTCGTCGTTGGAAGCACGGCGGTCGCTGGGTACGACCTTGAGCTTGCTGTCGGCCCACAGCAGGACGCGTTTGCCGTCGCCGCTGACCTCGAAGTGGTCGGCGTCGGAGGCGAGGTACTCGATGCGCTGCTGGGCGAGGTCGTAGCGCTCCAGCTCGGTCTTGGGGTCGGGGTCCTCGGGATGGGCGCGGGAGGCGCCGAGCACGCCGCGCACCGGGTGCCGCAGCCACAGGACGCCGTCCTTGCCGGCGCGCAGGGTGGAGTAGCGGCCGGCCTCGACCGGGAAGGGCACGATCCGGTCGGCGAGGCCCTCCAGGTCGACACGGGTGGCGGGGGTGCCCTCGGCGTCCGGGGTCTCGTCCTTGTCGGGCGTCTCGAAGGGGCGGCCGTGCCGCTGCGGGCCGAACGGCGAGGGGGTGGTCGCGGCCAGGGTGATCAGGTGCGGGCGGTCGCCTACCACGAAGGCCAGGTCGAAGACGTGCTCGTCGTAGACCGGGTCGAAGGAGCGGGTGGAGAGGAAGGCGAGGTGTTTGCCGTCGCGGGTGAAGGCGGGGTCGTAGTCGCGGAACCGCAGCGGGGTCGCCTCGGTGACGGTGAGGTCGGTGGTGTGGGCGATGCGGAGCTGGGCGAGCCCGCCGGCTCCGGGGTGCGACCAGGCGAGCCAGCCGGAGTCGGGCGAGAACGCCAGCCCGGAGACGTCGCCGTCCTCGCTGCGGTCGACCTCGCGTACCTCTCCCGTCTCGCGTTCGACGAGGAGGAGGCGTCCGTCGTGCGCGGCGACCGCGACCCGGCTGCCGTCGGGGGCGACGGCGAGGTCCAGGACCCGGCCGAGCTGCCCGGCGGCGAGCCGGCGCGGGGTGGAGCCGGGCGCGAGGCCGGTGGCGGGGGCGAACTCCAGGGCGTCGTCGCCCTCGGCGTCGGTCACCCACACCACCCACTCCTCCGCGTCCGCGCGGAAGGTGACGGGCCGCCTGGTGCGCACCCCGGGCTGGGAGGCGAGGGCGCGGGCCGGACCCGAGCGGTGGGTGACCCAGTGCACGCCGCCGCGCACCAGGACGGCGCTGCCGCGCGCGGTGTGGTCCGGCGAGGCGGAGCTGAACCAGCGGGCCGCGTCGACCGGGCGCGGCTGCCGGTCCACCCGGGCCCCGCCGAGCCGGATGTCCAGACGGCGCGGCTCGGCCCCCTCCAGATCGTCCAGCAGCCAGAGTTCACCGGCCGAGGCATAGACGACCCGGGTGCCGTCACCGGCCGCGTGCCGGGCGTAGAAACCCCCGAGGGGGCTGTGCCGGCGCAGGTCGGAGCCGTCGGCGAGGGAGGAGTAGAGCGCGCCGGTTCCCTCGTGGTCGGAGAGGAAGGCGATCCGGTCCCCGGCCCACACGGGGTACTCCAGGTTCCCGTCGAGCTCCTCGTGGAGCCGGACGAACTCCCCGGCGCCCTGGCCGTCGTGGACGTCCCTGTCGATCCACAGCTTCCCCGCCGTACCGCCCCGGTACCGCTTCCACCAGGCCGCCTCCCGCCCCATCGGCGCGGACAGCAGCACGGTGGCAGGACCGAAGGCGACATGACCGACCGGGCCGTACGGCAGGACGGTGGACGGCCCGCCGTCGAGCGGGACGGTGCGGGCCCAGCTGCGCCTCAGGCTGGCCTGGCCGTAGGTGGTGATCGCGAGGACCTGCCCGTCGGCGGTCCAGCCGCGCACCTGGGTGCGGGAACTCCCCCAGTGCGTCAGGCGGGTCGAGGAACCGCCGTCGACCGGGGCGGTGTGGATCTCGGGGGCGCCGTCGCGGGTGGAGGTCCAGGCGACGGTGGTCCCGTCGGGCGAGATACGCGGCAGCGTCACGGGGACGTTGTCGGCGCTGACCCGCCAGGCCCGGCCGCCGTCGAGGGGCGCGAGCCACACGTCGTCCTCGGCGGTGAAGGCGACCAGATCGCCGTGGAGATGGGGAAATCGGAGGTAGGACCGCGGTCCTGTCGCTGCACCCTGAGTCACCCGCTCAGCCTATGCATCCGGCACGTTCGGGGTGGCCGATTTCGATCACTTGCCCTGCACCGGCCAGCACTTGGGGTCGCCCTGGCACCAGACGGTCTTGGTGACGGTCACGGTGGGGCCCGGCCGCTGCCCGTAGGCGGGCGGCCGGTAGGTGCTGTACGCCGGTCCGGGCGTGGCGTCGCAGTTGCCGAGGCCCTTCACCCGGAACCACTCCTTGCCGCCGACCTCGGCGACGAGGTTCCCGCGCACACAGGCCCCGCTGACGGCCTTGGTGACCCGCCCGGTGACGGTGATGTCCCGGCCGTCCTTGGTCTTGCCCTGGCAGTCCACCGAGACGACGGTGGTCTCGGAGGCCGAGGGCGTCTTCGTCGACGACGAGCCGTAGTTGCCGGTGCAGGTGAGCCAGCTGACGTCGACATGCTGCCGTTTCAGCTCGGCGGTGGCGGTCTGGTCGGTGGTGTACGCGACGGTCGCGGAGTTCAGGTCGGTCGGCTCGCAGCCCACCACACCGCCCACGGCGACCACCGCGAGCCCTGCCACGGCCGCCACCCTGGTCATACGCGGCCGGCGCCAAATCGGCCTCAATGCCCCCATGGAGGGCAGCCTGCCATCGTCCCACCCGTGACGGTAGGGGGCATACGGCCACTCACGTGTTCGGAGAGGTCCCCCTGCCGGTCCCCCGGCCCGCCGCTCCTCAGGTGCGCAGCAGCAGCCACTCCTGGAGTTCCACGAGGTTGCCCTCCGGGTCCTTGAGGTGGGCGACGCGCATGCGTTCCGTCATCTGCGTCGGCCCGTGCAGCAGGACCGCGCCCCGCGCGGCGATCTGCTCGCAGTAGACGTCCAGGTCGTCGACGCGCAGCACCACCAGCGAACGGTGCCCGGTCGCCGTGTCCCCCAGCTCGCCCAGCACCTCGGCCATCACGGACCGGTCCTGCAGGGCTATCCCCGCGGACCCGGCGTGCGGGCTGAACTTCTCGTACGGCCCCTCGCTCGCCCCGGACTGCGGCTTCAGCCCGAGCACCTCGGCGTAGAAGCGGTAGCAGGCGGCGAAGTCGGAGACGAGGAGCCGGACTTGGGCGAGTTCCACGGCGCGTTTCCCCCTGGGGAGTGGTACGGGTCAGGACCACCGGCCGGTGCGGCCCAGCAGCAGGGCCGCGGCCGCGGTGCCGGCGGTCGATGTGCGCATCACGGTAGGCCCCAGGGTGCAGGCCTTCGCACCCGCCTCCTCGAAGAGCGCCACCTCGTCCCGGGCGACGCCCCCTTCGGGCCCGACGACCAGCACGATCTCGCCCTCGGCGGGCAGCTGGGCGGCGGCGAGCGGCTCACTGCCGTGCTCGAAGTCGGAGTGGAGTACGGCGGCCAGGTCGGCTTCGGCGAGAAGTGCGGCGACCTGTTTCGTCGTCGCCGCGTCCGCGATCTCCGGGAAGCGCACCCGGCGGGACTGCTTGCCGGCCTCGCGGGCGGTGGCCCGCCACTTCGCAAGGGACTTCTGGCCCCGGTCGCCCTTCCACTGGGTGATGCAGCGGGCGGCCTGCCAGGGCACGATCACGTCGACGCCGACCTCGGTCATGGTCTCCACGGCGACCTCGCCGCGGTCACCCTTGGGGAGGGCCTGGACGACGGTGATACGGGGCTGCGGGAGGGGTTCCTCTTGGACGCTGTCCAGGTCCGTCACGACTAGCCGGTCCTTGCCCTCGGCGGCCCTGACGACGCCCTCCGTCCAGCGTCCGCGCCCGTCGGTGAGGATGACGTCCTCACCGGGCCGCAGCCGTTTCACGGAGACGGCGTGCCGCCCCTCGGGCCCGTCCAGGACGACCTCGCCGCCGGAGAAGCCGGGCACCACGAGCGGGTCGAGCACGAAGACCGGGGCGGTCATCGCCCGCTCGCCTTGGCCCTGGTCGACAACGCTGTCGACGCGGCGGCGAGTTCCTGCACGAGGGTCTCCACCAGTTGCCCGGCGGGCAGCGGGCGGGCCATCCGGTGCCCCTGCCCCGCCCACAGGGCCATGCCCTGCGCGTCCCCGGCCCTGGCGGCGGCCTTGCGCAGCGGGGAGGTGAGGTGGTGGACCTCCGGGTAGGCGGCGGGCGCGTAGGGGCCGTGCTCGCGCATGAAGCGGTTGACGAGCCCGCGGGCGGGCCGTCCGGAGAAGGCCCGGGTCAGCGCGGTGCGGGTGAACAGCGGGTCGGTCAGCGCCTGCTTGTGCAGGGCGGCGGCGCCGGACTCGGGGGTGGCGAGGAAGGCGGTGCCGAGCTGGGCCGCGCTCGCCCCCGCGGCGAGCGCGGCGGCGATCTGGCTGCCGCGCATGATGCCGCCCGCGGCGACCACCGGGATGCTCACGGTCTCGCGTATCTGGGCGACCAGCGACAGCATGCCGATCCCGGAGCCGTCGTTCTCCGGCATGTCCCGGTGGGTGCCCTGATGTCCCCCGGCCTCCGCGCCCTGTGCGATCACCGCGTCGGCGCCGGCCCGCTCGACCGCGAGGGCCTCCTCGGCGGTGGTGGCGGTGACGAGGGTGAAGGTCCCGGCCCGGCGCAGGGCGTCCAGTGCCTCGGGGCGCGGCACACCGAAGTGGAAGGAGACCACCGGCACCGGGTTGTCGAGGAGTACGGCGAGCTTCGCGTCGTAGCCGTCGTCCCGGCCGCTTTCCGGGTCGCCGAGTTCGGTCCCGTACCAGGCGGCCTCCCCGGCCAGCTGATGCGCGTAGACCGCGACCGCGCCGGACTCGGCGTACTCGGGCTGGGGCATGAAGAGGTTCACACCGAAGGGGCGGCCGGTCAGCCCCCGCAGCTGCTTGATCTCCTGGTACATCCCGTCGGCGGTCTTGTACCCGGCGGCCAGGAACCCCAGCCCGCCCGCCTCGGACACGGCGGCGGCGAGCTGCGGGACGGAGACCCCGCCCGCCATGGGGGCCTGCACGATCGGAAGTGGGAAGAGATCGGTCAGTGCGGAGGACATGACGGCATGTTGTCACGTCCTCCGAACAAGACCGAATCGGGCCGCCCCTTTGCACATGCCACACATTTCGGGGCCGAAGGGGCGTGGCCCCTTCACGGCGACCCGTCAACGCCCGTTGAACGCGTCCTTCAGCCGGCTGAACAGCCCTTGCTGACCCGGCTGGAACTGCCCCAGCGGCCGCTCCTCACCGCGCAGCTTGGCCAGCTCCCGCAGCACCCGCTCCTGCTCGGGGTCGAGCTTGGTCGGGGTCGTGACCTCGACATGGACGATCAGGTCGCCTCGGCCCCCGCCCCGCAGATGGGTGATGCCGCGCCCGTGCAGCGGGATGGACTGCCCGGACTGCGTGCCCGGCCGGATGTCGACCTCCTCCAGCCCGTCCAGCGTCTCCAGCGGCACCTTGGTACCGAGCGACGCCGCCGTCATCGGAATCGTCACCGTGCAGTGCAGATCGTCGCCGCGCCGCTGGAACGTCGAGTGCGGCATCTCGTGGATCTCGACGTACAGGTCACCGGCGGGACCGCCGCCGGGCCCGACCTCGCCCTCACCGGCGAGCTGGATCCGGGTGCCGTTGTCGACACCGGCCGGGATCTTCACGGTCAGCGTCCGCCGCGACCGCACCCGTCCGTCACCGGCGCACTCCGGGCAGGGCGTCGGCACGACCGTGCCGAAGCCCTGGCACTGCGGGCAGGGACGGGAGGTCATGACCTGGCCCAGGAAGGACCGCGTCACCTGCGAGACCTCACCACGGCCCCGGCACATGTCACACGTCTGGGCGGAGGTGCCCGGCGCCGCGCCCTCACCGTTGCAGGTGTTGCAGACGATCGCCGTGTCGACCTGGATGTCCTTGGTCGTGCCGAAGGCCGCCTCGTCGAGCTCGACCTCGATCCGGATCATGGCGTCCTGGCCGCGGCGGGTACGCGAACGCGGACCGCGCTGCGACGCCGTACCGAAGAACGCGTCCATGATGTCGGAGAAGTTCCCGAAGCCACCGGCCCCGAAGCCGCCCGCGCCCGCGGCGCCGCTCTGCGAGAGCGGGTCGCCTCCGAGGTCGTAGACCTGCTTCTTCTGCGGATCGGAGAGCACCTCGTAGGCGGCGTTGATCTCCTTGAACCGCTCCTGGGTCTTCGGATCCGGGTTGACGTCCGGGTGCAGCTCGCGAGCGAGCCGACGGAAGGCCTTCTTGATCTCTTCCTGCGACGCGTCGCGGCGCACGCCGAGAACGGCGTAGTAGTCCGTGGCCACTTACGACTCCGCCAGGATCTGTCCGACGTACCGTGCCACCGCTCGTACCGCTCCCATCGTTCCCGGGTAATCCATGCGGGTCGGTCCGACCACGCCGAGTTTGGCGACTGCCTCGCCGCCCGAACCGTAGCCGACCGACACCACGGACGTGGAGTTGAGTCCCTCGTAGGCGTTCTCGTGACCGATGCGTACGGTCATGCCCGAATCCCCGGCCTCGCCAAGGAGCTTGAGGAGGACGACATGTTCCTCCAGTGCCTCCAGGACGGGCCGGATGGTGAGGGGAAAGTCATGTCCGAAGCGGGTCAGATTGGCGGTGCCGCCGATCATCAGCCGCTCCTCGTTCTCCTCGACGAGTGTCTCCAGCAGGGTGGAGAGCACCGCCGAGACCGTGCCGCGGTCCTCGGCCTCGAAGGCGTCCGGCAGGTCCTCCACCAGCCTCGGCACGTCCGAGAACCGGCGTCCCGCGACCCGGCTGTTGAGCCGGGCCCGCAGATCCGCGAGGGACATCTCGCCGAAAGGTGCCGGACAGTCGACCATCCGCTGCTCCACGCGCCCGGTGTCGGTGATCAGCACCAGCATCAGTCGCGCGGGCGCGAGCGAGAGCAGTTCCACATGCCGCACGGTGGACCGCGTCAGCGACGGATACTGCACGACGGCGACCTGCCGCGTCAGCTGGGCCAGCAGCCGCACCGTCCGCGCCACGACGTCGTCGAGGTCGACGGCGCCGTCGAGGAAGTTCTGGATGGCCCGCCGCTCGGGCGCGCTCATCGGCTTGACGCCGGCCAGCTTGTCGACGAACAGCCGATAGCCCTTGTCGGTCGGGATCCGCCCGGCGCTGGTGTGCGGCTGGGCGATGTACCCCTCGTCCTCCAGGGCGGCCATGTCGTTACGCACGGTCGCCGGGGAGACCCCGAGGTTGTGCCGCTCGGTCAGCGCCTTCGACCCCACCGGCTCCTCGGTGCCGACGTAGTCCTGGACGATGGCGCGCAATACCTGAAGCCTGCGTTCACTCAGCATCCAGCGCCACACCTCCAGAAAGTCGTCCCCGCGGCCTTTCGGGTCTTTCGTCTGGCACTCTGCGAACGCGAGTGCCAGCATCCCCGGCCCAGTGTACGGCCGTCGGGTACTGACTGGGCAAGGCCGGTCAGTACCCGGGACGTTCTGCAGCTAGCGTCGCGGCATGACGGTGACTTGGGAAGAGCTGGGTTGGGAGCGGGTGGCCGAGGGGGTCGGCCGGTGCCGGCTGCCGGGCTGGGACTGCACGGCCGGGCTCGTCCTCGGGGCGGGCGCGGTCCTGATGGTGGACGCCGGGTCGAGCCTGGCGGAGGGCGCGCGGTTGCGTACGCAGGCGCAGCAGCTGGCCGGACACCGTGTGACCCATCTCGCGCTCACCCACCCGCACTTCGACCATGTCTTCGGCGCCCCGGCCTTCGCGGGCGCCCTGGTGTACGCGGCGGCGGGCACGGAGGCCGTCTTCGCGCACGGCCGCGAGGAACTCCGCCTGGACGCGATCCGCAACGGCCTGCCGGCCCCGGAGGCCGAGGAGGCGGCGGACGCGCTGCCGCTGCCCCGCCATCCGGTCTGCGGCGAGTGGACCCTCGACCTCGGCGACGGCCGCCAGGCCCTGCTGGCCGACGTGGGCCCCGGTCATACCGCCCACGACCTCGCGGTGCTGGTCCCGGGCGACCCGGAGGTGGTGTTCTGCGGCGACCTGGTGGAGGAGTCCGGCGACCCCCAGGCGGGCCCCGACGCCGTACCGTCCCGATGGCCGGCCGCCCTGGACCGCCTCCTGTCCCTCGGCGGCGACAACGCCTTGTACGTGCCCGGTCACGGAGCGGTGGTGGACGGGGAGTTCGTACGACGGCAGCGCGACACTCTGGCCGCCCGTTTCGGCGTGTCGTGACCACGCCGCCTCCGGTTCTCCTATCGTCATCCGAATGCGCCAGTACTCCGCCGACCTGACTCCACCGTGGAAGAAGCCGAAGCCGGTACCGGAGGTAGCCGCCGAAACCGGCCTGGTGGTCGAGGAACCAGGCACGGGCTTCTGCGGCGCGGTGATCCGCTGCGAGGCGGGCACGGTGACGCTGGAGGACCGCTTCGGCAAACACCGCGTCTTCCCGCTGGAGCCGCGGGGCTTCCTCCTGGAGGGCCGGGTGGTCACCCTGGTACGCCCCGCGCCGGCCGCCCCCGTACGCCCCACCCGCACCGCCTCCGGCTCGGTCGCCGTCCCCGGCGCACGCGCGCGCGTGGCCCGAGCGGGCCGTATCTACGTCGAGGGCCGTCACGACGCGGAACTGGTCGAAAAGGTCTGGGGCGACGATCTGCGCGTCGAGGGCGTGGTCGTGGAGTACCTGGAGGGCGTGGACGACCTGCCGTCGATCGTGGCCGATTTCGCACCGGGCCCGGACGCCCGCCTGGGCGTCCTGGTGGACCATTTGATCCCGGGCACGAAGGAGTGGGGCATCGCCCAGGCGGTCACGAGCGAACACGCCCTGGTGGTCGGCCACCCGTACATCGACATCTGGGAGGCGGTGAAGCCGGCCGCCGTGGGCATCGAGGCATGGCCGCGCGTCCCGCACGGCCAGGACTGGAAGACGGGCGTGTGCCGGGCCCTGGGCTGGCCCTCGGACAACACGGGCGCGGTGTGGCAGGCGATCCTGGCACGGGTCGGGTCCTACAAGGACCTGGAGCCGGAGCTGCTGGGCCGAGTGGAAGAACTGATCGATTTCGTCACGGCTCCGTAGACGTGCTGCGGGCACTCATGCGGCTGGGGCGGCACAGACGAGCTGCGGGCAGTCGAGCCGCTGCGGCGGCGCGCGTGGGCGCAGCAGGCCCCTGCCGACGCCGGTGAGCGACACCCCTGCCTCAGCTCCGGCCCACCCGCACCTCAGTCCACCAGGTCCCGCACCACCGCGTCGGCCAGCAACCGCCCCCGCAGCGTCAGCACGGCCCGCCCCTCCTCGTACGGACCGGTCTCCAGCAATCCCTCCCCCAGCGCCCGCCGCGAGGCCGCGAGCCCCTGCTCCTTCAGCAGCGACAGCGGCACGCCCTCCCGCAGCCGCAGCTCCAGCAGGATCCGCTCCACCCGGCGGTCCTCGTCCGTCAGGACCTCACGCCCGGCCCCCGGCGACCGTCCCGACGCCAGCGCCGCCGCGTACGCCCCCGGATGCCTGACGTTCCACCAGCGCACCCCGCCCACGTGCGCGTGCGCCCCCGGTCCCGCACCCCACCAGTCGGCGCCCCGCCAGTACAGCTCGTTGTGGAGGCAGCGGGCGGTCTCCGAGGTGGCCCAGTTGGACACCTCGTACCAGTCGAAGCCCGCCGCGGACAGCATCTCCTCGGCGATCAGATAGCGGTCCGCGTGGACGTCGTCGTCGGTCATCGGGACCTCGCCCCTGCGGATCCGGCGGGCGAGCTGCGTGCCCTCCTCGACGATCAGCGCGTACGCCGACACATGGTCGGGGCCGGCCCCGACCGCCGCGTCCAGGGAGGCACGCCAGTCGTCGTCTGACTCGCCCGGTGTGCCGTAGATCAGATCGAGGTTGACGTGGTCGAAGCCGGCCGCGCGGGCCTCCGCGACGCACGCCTCGGGGCGGCCGGGGGTGTGCGTGCGGTCCAGGACACGCAGCACATGCTGCCGTGCGCTCTGCATACCGAAGGAGACCCGGTTGAAGCCGCCCTCACGCAGGGCCGCCAGATACGCGGGGTCGACGGACTCCGGGTTCGCCTCCGTCGTGACCTCCGCGTCGGCGGCGAGACCGAACTCGTCGCGGATCGCGCTCAGCATCCGTACGAGGTCAGCGGCGGCCAGCAGCGTCGGTGTACCCCCGCCCACGAACACCGTGCGGACCTCGCGCGGGTCGTCGCCGAGGACCTTCCGCGCCAGCCTGATCTCGTCGGTCAGCGTGTCCGCGTAGTTGTCGCGGGAGGCGAGGACACCGCCGGTGCCGCGCAGCTCGGTCGCCGTGTAGGTGTTGAAGTCGCAGTAGCCGCAGCGGGTCGCGCAGTAGGGGACGTGCAGGTAGAAACCGAGGGGGCGGTCGGCGGCACCGGCCAGCGCGTGCGCCGGGAGCGCGCCGTCGTCGGGGACCGGCTCGCCGTCGGGAAGTGCGGAAGGCATGTCCTCCATTGTCCCGTACGACTGTCCCGTACGACGCCGGTCACTCCGCCTGGAGGACCAGCAGCGCCAGATCGTCCTCCGGCTGCCCGCCGCCGAACTCGTGGACGAGCCGTCTGATGCGCTCGGCGATCAGCTCCGCGCTCAGGCCCGCGCAGCCCGAGAGCGCCCGCGCGAGCCCGTCGCCGTCGTCGAACTGCCGGGACCCGGACCGGCGCTCGGTGACCCCGTCGGTCACACACAGCAGGCTGTCGCCGGGCCCGAGCTCGATGGTCTCGCTGGTGTACGTCTCGTCCTCCACGACCCCGAGCAGCGTCTGCGGCCGGGCGGCGGTCTGGACCTCGCCTTCGGGGCCCAGGAGCAGCGGCAGCGGATGCCCGGCGGAGGCGAGGGTGCAGCGGACGCCGCCCCCTTCGATGGGGGTGAGTTCGCCGTACAGGAGGGAGAGGAAACGGGTCTGCGGGCCGTCGCCGGGCGGCACCGTACGGCCGCCGGCGGCGACCAGGGCGCGGGCGGCGGCGTCGGCGGCCTCGGTGGCGTCGTCGAGGAGGAGCTGGTTGAGCCGGTCGAGGACGTCGGCGACCCGGTACCCCTCACGGGCGAGCAGGCGCAGCCAGGGCCGGGCCAGGCCGATGACGACGGCGGCCTCGGGGCCCTTGCCCTGGACGTCGCCGACGGCGAAGCACCAGCGGCCGTCACCGGCCGGGAAGAGATCGTAGAAGTCACCGCTGGGGCCGCCCTTGTCGCGGGGCTCGTAGACCAGGGCGCTGCGCACGCCCGGGATCTCGGCGACCGCGCCGGGCAGCAGCCCGCGCTGGAGCACGGCGCTGATGGTGGCCTGGCGGGCGTACTGGCGGGCCGCGCCGATGGCGAGGGCGACCCGGCGGCCGAAGTCCTCGACCAGGCCGGTGATCTCGTCGGGGAAACCGGCCGGGCCGGAGCGTCCGATCACGAGCGTGCCCAGCGGGCGGCCGCCCGCGATCAGCCGGTAGGCGAGCGCCGAGCCGTGGGCGCCCTGCGGGCCGAGCGTCTCGCCGGGCCAGGGATACGCCTCGGGCCCGGACCGTAAGCCGTCCTTCGCGCAGGGCGGGTCCTTCTCCAGGGCGCGGCGCAGTTCCTCGATGCGGTTCTCGCTGCCGTGCCAGACCCGGGCCAGCCGCGGCCCGCCCGCGCCGCTCGCGTCACCCCAGCCGCCGGCCCGCCCGGTTGCCTCGTCCTCCAGCCACACCGCGCACCAGTCGGCGAGCCGCGGCACGATCAGCTGGCCGGCGAGCGCGGCCACCAGGTTCTCGTCGAGCTGCCCGGCGAGCAGGTCGGAGGCCTCGGCGAGGAAGGACAGCGCGCCTCTGTCGAGCCAGTCCCGGTCCTGGTCGGTGCGCTGCGGCTCGGGCGCGAGGATCTCGGCCACCTTCAGCTCCTGCTCGTCGGGGAGCGTGCCGCCGTGACCGGTCAGACGCGCCCACACCGTCTTCGCGCCGATCCGGTAGGTGACCCCCCAGGACTCGGCGAGCGAGGCGACCAGGCGCAGCCCGCGCCCGTACTCCGGGGTCTCGTACGGTGTCTCGCCCGGGTGGTCGCGCGGGGCGCGGGAGGGATGGTGGTCGGTGACCTCGACGACGAACGCCGCCTCCTCCCGCGCCTCCAGCCACCAGTCGACCTCGACGTCCGTGCCGGCGTGCACGACGGCGTTGGTGACGAGTTCGCTGACGACGACCATGGCGTCCTCGGCGACCCGCTGCCCCGGGTCCAGCAGGCCGCGGTCGGTCCACTCGTCGAGGAAGGCGCGCACCAGCACACGGGCGGAACCGGGCGCGAGGGGGCTGCCGGGCAGGGTCGCGCGCCCCTGCGCGTACGCGCCCGCGCTCTCGTACGCGCCCGCGCTCTCGTACGCGCCCGCGCTCTCGTGCGCGGGCGCCTCGTCGTGCGCAGGCGCCTCATGGACCTGGGAGACGGTCTCCCGTTGCGTGGGTATGGCCCCCATGTCCAGCTCCCCGAGCAGTTCGGACGAATACATACCGATCGATGCGGACAGAGTGACAGACTGGCCGCGCCCATAAGCACCGAGTTACCGAAGTGGGCCGCCATGAGTGAGAACAGTGCTACGCGTGTGCTCGAAGACGAACAGAAACCGGAACAACTCCGAGCATCCGAACTGCGCCCGCTGCTCGCCGCCATGACCGCCGCCCGCGACGGCGACTTCACCAAGGTGCCGGAGGCCGGGGAGGGGATCGTCGCGGAACTCACCGCGGTCTTCAACCAGATCATGGACCGCAGCGTTCACTGCAACACCGAGGCGCAACGCGTGAAACGGGAGCTGGTGCGCCACGGGCGCCTCGACGAACGGCTGTCGGCCAGCCCCGGCCAGGGCGCCTGGACGTCCCGCGTCACTCCTGGGCCGCGTCGGCATGCCCGTGCTGTACGCGGAGAACGGCCGGGGCATCGAGACCCTCGAACGCAACCCGGACGTCGAACTGGTCCTGATGGACATCATGATGCCGGAGATGGACGGCTACGTGACCATCGCTGCCATCCGCCGCGCCCTCGCTGGACCGGCCTGCCGGTCGTCGCGTTGACGGCGAAGGCGAGGCCGGGCGACCGGGAGAAGTCCATGGCGCGCGGCGCCAACGACTACGTACCCAAACCGGTGGACGTCGACCGGCTGCTCACCGTCGTCTGCGCCCTCCTGGATCCCGATGACTCGGAGGGCGACGAGAACGCCGGCAAGGAACGGACGGGGCGATGATCGCTGACGAGCGTGCCGGCATCCTCCTGGTCGACGACATGGAGGACAACCTGGTCGCGCTGGAGGCCGTTCTGGGATCGCTGAACGAGCCGATAGTACGCGCGCGTTCCGGCGAGGAGGCGATGAAGGCCCTGCTGCGCCGCCGTTTCGCCGTGGTCCTCCTCGACATCCGCATGCCGGGGATGGACGGCTTCGAGACAGCCGCGAACATCAAGCGTCTCGACCAGACCAAGGACGTCCCGATCATCTTCCTGACGGGAGCGGATGAGGACGCGGGATACGCGTTCCGCGGTTATGCGACGGGCGCGGCGGACTACCTGACGAAACCGTTCGATCCGTGGGTGCTGCGGGCGAAGGTCAACGTGTTTTTGGAGCTGCACAGAAAGAACCAGCAGTTGCAGGCTCTGCTGACGCGAGAACAGGCGGTTTTCGGCGAGTTGAGCAAGCGACTGGCGGTCCTGGAGGACCACTTGTCGGGAGACAGACCTCTGGACGCGGCGGCGTTGCGGGCCGAAGTCAGTGAGCTACGGCAGCTGATCCGGCCGAAGGGGCGCGGGGAACTGCACGACCAGCCCCCGCGCGCCGGCTCCTGACGACGAACCCCTACGCCTCGCGCGCCCCCGCGTACATCTCGTCGATCAGGTGCTTGTACTCCCGCTCCACGACCGGCCTCTTCAGCTTCAGACTCGGCGTGATCTCCCCGTGCTCCACGTCCAGATCCCGGGGCAGCAGCCGGAACTTCTTGATGGTCTGCCAGCGCTGCAGCCCTTCGTTGAGCTGCTTGACGTAGCCGTCGACCAACTCGACGGTCGCCGGCGCGGCCACCACCTCGGCGTAGGACTTGCCGTCCAGGCCGTTCTCCTTGGCCCATTCCAGGATCGGGGCCTCGTCGAGGGTGATCAGGGCCGTGCAGAAGTTCCGGTCGGCACCGTGGACGAGGATGTTGGAGACGTACGGACAGACCGCCTTGAACTGTCCCTCGACCTCGGCGGGCGCGATGTACTTGCCGCCGGACGTCTTGATGAGGTCCTTCTTGCGGTCGGTGATCCGCAGATAGCCGTCGGGGGACAGCTCACCGATGTCACCGGTGTGGAACCACCTGTCGGCTTCGAGGACCTCCGCGGTCTTCTCGGGCAGCCCGTGGTAGCCCTCCATGATGCCGGGGCCGCGCAGCAGGATCTCCCCGTCGTCGGCGATGCGCACCTCGCAGCCGGGCAGCGGCTTGCCGACCGTACCGGTGCGGTAGGCCTCGCCGGGGTTCACGAAGGACGCGGCGGAGGACTCCGTCAGACCGTAGCCCTCAAGAATGTGCACACCGGCGCCGGCGAAGAAGTAGCCGATCTCGGGTGCCAGCGCGGCGGACCCGGAGACACAGGCCCGCAGCCGCCCGCCGAAGGCTTCCCGCAGCTTGGAGTAGACGAGCCCGTCGGCGACCTTGTGCTTGGCGGCGAGCCCGAAGGGCACGGTGGCGGCGCCGGTACGGCGGAAGTTGTCCTGGGTGACCTTGGCGTATTCGCGGGCGACGTCGGCCGCCCACTGGAAGATCTTGAACTTGGCCGCGCCGCCCGCGCGGGCCTTCGCGGCGACGCCGTTGTAGACCTTCTCGAAGATGCGCGGCACGGCGGCCATGTACGTCGGCTGCACGACCGGCAGATTCTCGATGATCTTGTCGACGCGGCCGTCGACGGCGGTGACATGGCCGACCTCGATCTGCCCGGAGGTGAGCACCTTGCCGAAGACATGGGCGAGCGGCAGCCAGAGGTACTGCACGTCGTCGGCGCTGATCAGCCCGGTCGCGGCGATCGCCTTCGCCATGTACGACCAGTTGTCCTGCGGCAGCCGTACGCCCTTGGGACGGCCGGTGGTGCCGGAGGTGTAGATGAGCGTGGCGAGCTGGTCCTTGGTGATCGCGCCGACCCGCTCCTTGATCAGCTCGGGGTGCTTCTCCAGGTACTTGGCGCCGCGCTCCTCCAGCTCGGCGAGGGTGATGACCCAGTCGCCCGTCTCCACGCCGGCCGGGTCGATGACGACGACCTGGGTGAGCTCCGGCAGCTCGGCGCGCTTTTCGACGGCCTTGGCGAGCTGTGCCGCGTCCTCCGCGATCAGTACCCGGCTGCCGGAGTCGGAGAGGATGAACGCCGACTCCTCGGCGTTGGTCTGCGGATACACGGTCGTGGTGGCCGCACCGGCGCACAGGATGCCGAGGTCGGTGAGGATCCACTCGACGCGGGTGGAGGCGGCGAGGGCGACCCGCTGCTCGGGCTGGATGCCGAGCTCGATGAGACCGGCCGCGATCGCGTAGACCTGCTCGGCCGCCTGCGCCCAGCTCAGCGACTTCCACTCGTCCGGGCCCTGACCGGAGGCGGCGGCCACCGGGTACCGGTAGGCCTCGGCGTCCGGTGTGGCCGCCACGCGCTCCAGGAAGAGGGCCGCCACGGACGGCGGACGGTTCTCGATCAGTGTCTGCGTGTCGCTCACGACATCCTCCGGGGGCCCGCGACGGTGCGGCTGGCTCAGTGCGGCTGGGTTCACTCACGGTGCGATGGGGTTCGCACTACTTGTTTAACTCGCGAGTAACTATCGAGCAGGGATCAGAGTAAGCCGCGACCGGCCCGTACGTAAGAGGCTTCGGCCTGTCTGTTTCCCCGCATGTTCCACGCAGAGCGACACTACGCACGCGTAGGGGCCCACCGCACTTTCGTACGACGGACCCCTGTTGCACCCGTTTTGCGGCCACGACCGATTGTTACCCGCGGTTACTTCTTGCTCTTGGCCGATCCCGCGCTGTCATCGCTACTGAGAACGGCGATGAAGGCTTCCTGCGGAACCTCCACGGAACCCACCATCTTCATCCGCTTCTTGCCTTCCTTCTGCTTCTCCAGCAGCTTGCGCTTACGGGAGATGTCGCCGCCGTAGCACTTGGCGAGGACGTCCTTGCGGATGGCGCGGATGGTCTCACGGGCGATCACCCGGGAACCGATGGCGGCCTGGATCGGCACCTCGAAGGCCTGCCTGGGGATGAGCTCGCGCAGCTTGGCGACCAGGCGCACCCCGTACGCGTACGCCGCGTCCTTGTGCGTGATCGCCGAGAAGGCGTCGACCTTGTCGCCGTGCAGCAGGATGTCGACCTTGACCAGGCTGGACGTCTGCTCGCCGGTCGGTTCGTAGTCCAGCGACGCGTAACCACGCGTCTTCGACTTCAACTGGTCGAAGAAGTCGAAGACGATCTCCGCGAGCGGCAGCGTGTACCGGATCTCGACGCGGTCCTCGGACAGGTAGTCCATGCCGAGCAGGGTGCCGCGCCGGGTCTGGCACAGCTCCATGATCGAGCCGATGAACTCACTCGGCGCCAGGATGGTGGCGCGCACGACCGGCTCGTACACCTCGCCGATCTTCCCCTCGGGGAACTCGCTCGGGTTGGTGACCGTGTGCTCGCTGCCGTCCTCCATGACGACGCGGTAGACCACGTTCGGGGCCGTCGCGATCAGGTCGAGCCCGAACTCGCGCTCCAGCCGCTCCCGGATCACGTCCAGGTGCAGCAGGCCGAGGAAGCCGACACGGAAGCCGAAGCCGAGGGCGGCGGAGGTCTCCGGCTCGTAGACGAGAGCCGCGTCGTTGAGCTGCAGCTTGTCGAGAGCCTCACGCAGCTCGGGATAGTCGGAGCCGTCCAGCGGATAGAGCCCGGAGAAGACCATCGGCTTCGGGTCCTTGTACCCGCCGAGGGCCTCGGTGGCGC
The DNA here is from genome assembly GCF_040629895.1 of Streptomyces sp. NPDC005866. Lineage (NCBI taxonomy): Bacteria > Bacillati > Actinomycetota > Actinomycetes > Kitasatosporales > Streptomycetaceae > Streptomyces > Streptomyces sp. NPDC005866. The sequence continues at coordinate 70,829 of NZ_JBEXWP010000031.1, read as the reverse complement.
CCTTGTGCTGGCTGGTGACGGTGTCACCGACCTTGGACTGCCGGACGTCCTTCACACCGGTGATGAGATAGCCCACCTCGCCGACGCCGAGGCCGTCGGCGCCCAGCATCTCGGGCGAGTTCGTACCGATCTCCAGCAGCTCGTGGGTGGCGCCGGTCGACATCATCTTGATGCGCTCGCGCCTGTTGAGCTGGCCGTCGATGACACGCACGTAGGTGACGACACCGCGGTAGGAGTCGTAGACCGAGTCGAAGATCATGGCGCGGGCGGGCGCGTCGACGGTCCCGACCGGTGCCGGGATCTCCTTGACGACCTTGTTCAGCAGCGCGTCGACGCCGACGCCGGTCTTGGCGGAGACCCGCAGCACGTCGTCCGGCTCGCAGCCCACCAGGTTCGCCAGTTCCGCGGCGAACTTCTCCGGCTGCGCGGCCGGCAGGTCGATCTTGTTGAGCACGGGGATGATCGTCAGGTCGTTCTCCATCGCCAGGTAGAGGTTGGCGAGGGTCTGCGCCTCGATGCCCTGGGCGGCGTCGACGAGGAGGATGGTCCCCTCGCAGGCCGCCAGCGACCGCGAGACCTCGTAGGTGAAGTCGACGTGCCCCGGGGTGTCGATCATGTTCAGGATGTGCGTGCTGCCCTGGTCGGGGCCCTCGGTGGGGGCCCAGGGCAGACGCACCGCCTGGGACTTGATCGTGATGCCGCGTTCGCGCTCGATGTCCATCCGGTCGAGGTACTGAGCACGCATCTGCCGCTGCTCGACCACACCGGTCAGCTGGAGCATCCGGTCGGCGAGCGTGGACTTGCCGTGGTCGATGTGCGCGATGATGCAGAAATTGCGGATCAGAGCCGGGTCGGTACGGCTCGGCTCGGGCACATTGTTAGGGGTCGCGGGCACGCAGGGTCCTGTCTCTTGAGGCGCCTTATGCCTCGGGTCGGATCGATACGTAGTCTCCATGGTCCCATGGCGAGGGACCGGGGACCGGTTTGGGCCGTTCCCCGCCCCGCTGCTACTCTGGGCAGCTGTGTCTCATGCCCTCTCAGCGCGAGGCACACCCTGAAGAAATCATCGGTACGGGACCTTCACGGCCCCGCACCAGAACCTGAAAAGGCTCATTCGTGGCGAACATCAAGTCCCAGATCAAGCGGATCAAGACCAACGAGAAGGCTCGGCTACGCAACAAGGCCGTCAAGTCTTCCCTGAAGACCGCGGTCCGCAAGGCCCGTGAGGCCGCTGCCGCGGGTGACGTCGAGAAGGCCACCGAGTACCAGCGCGCTGCCGCGCGTCAGCTCGACAAGGCCGTCTCCAAGGGCGTCATCCACAAGAACCAGGCCGCCAACAAGAAGTCGGCGCTCGCTTCCAAGGTCGCGTCCCTCCAGGGCTGACACTTGATTTGACGCCGGAAGGACCTGGGCGGGCCCTCTCTCATCCGCCCCCGACCGGCCCCCAGAGCCTGTTCGCGGCCTGCGTTCGCCACGCGGGAACGGGCTCGACAGCTTGAACCCAAGGCCCCGGCACGTCGCCCTTCCCCAGGGCGGACGCCGGGGCTTTCGGTACGCCCGAGCACGCCGGCCCTGTGCCCCGCCCCGGTCAGCCCCGCCCGCGCGACCGTGCCGCCTGCGCGATGATCACAACGGCCTTCTCCAGGGCGTACCCGGGGTCGTCCCCGCCGCCCTTGACCCCCGCGTCCGCCTCGGCGACGGCTCGCAGCGCCACCGCCACCCCGTCGGGCGTCCAGCCCCGCATCTGCTGCCGTACCCGGTCGATCTTCCATGGCGGCATCCCGAGTTCCCGCGCGAGATCGGCGGGCCGACCGCCCCGCGCCCCCGACAGCTTCCCGATCGCCCGCACCCCCTGCGCGAGCGCACTCGTGATCAGCACCGGGGCGACCCCGGTGCTCAGCGACCAGCGCAACGCCTCCAGCGCCTCCGCCGTACGCCCTTCCACGGCCCGGTCGGCGACGGTGAAGCTCGACGCCTCGGCCCGCCCGGTGTAGTACCGCCCAACGACGGCCTCGTCGATGGTCCCCTCGATGTCCGCGACGAGCTGGGTCACGGCGGAGGCCAGCTCCCGCAGATCGCTGCCGATGGCGTCGACGAGCGCCTGGCAGGCCTCGGGCGTGGCGGAGCGTCCCAACGCCCGGAACTCGCTGCGCACGAACGCGAGCCGGTCCGCCGGCTTGGTCATCTTCGGACAGGCGACTTCCCGCGCCCCCGCCTTGCGCGCCGCGTCCAGCAGCCCCTTGCCCTTGACCCCGCCCGCGTGCAGCAGCACGAGCGTGATCTCCTCGGCGGGCGCCCCGAGGTACGCCTTCACGTCCTTGATCGTGTCGGCGGACAGATCCTGCGCATTGCGTACGACCACGACCTTGCGCTCCGCGAAGAGCGACGGGCTGGTCAGCTCGGCGAGCGTGCCGGGCTGCAACTGGTCCGGGGCCAGATCCCGCACGTCCGTGTCGGCGTCGGCGGCCCGCGCGGCCGCCACGACCTGCTGCACGGCGCGGTCGAGCAGCAACTCCTCCTGCCCCACGGCAAGCGTCAACGGGGCGAGCGGATCGTCATCAGCAGTCTTCTTTGCCATCACGCCAAGCATCCCACGGCCCACTGACAACGAAGCCGCGCTACCGACAGCGTGCGCAGCCGCGGGCAGTCATGCCGCCGTGGGCGGCACGGGCCGTCGTGCGGCCGGGCCGCCGTGGGCGGTCATGCCGCCGACGGGTGACGGGTGGGCGCAGCAGCATCCGTCAAGCGTGGGTAACTGCCCCCGTCCCCGGCCACCCGCACTACACCGCACCGCACCGCACTCCCTACGGCTCCTCCCGCCACCCCTCCCACTCCCCCGCGAACTCGTCCAGCTCCGCCGGGTCCAGCCGCCCCGCCTCGTCCCTCAGCAGCACCAGCCACTGTGCGTCCTCGGCGTCGTCCTCCCCCGCCAGCGCGTCCCGCACCAGCCGCGGTTCCTCACCGATCCCGAACCGCTCCCCGACCGCCACGGCGGCCTCCTCCGCCGCATCCCGGTCCGGCAGCACCAGCACATGTCTCACATCGCTCACGGCCCCATTCTCGGGCACCGCCGCCCGCTGCAACGAGCCGGAACAACCGGCTCAGCCGTTGGGCACGATCGTTCGCTGCAGAACTCCAGCGCCGGAAAGCGCCGCATGTCCAGAAAGTCCGGCGCCCGCAGATGGCCTTCGCGCATCCGCACGCCCGTGTCGATGGTGGCGGCGTCGATCACGACGTGCATGGCCGACCGCTCGACCTGCTCGGCGATGCCTGTACGCCTCGCCGCCATCCGTTACCAAAGAAACTCCCGTGACGCCCGAATCAGCCATTCCGGCTGGTGTTTCCTGGAGCTCCCACAGTCGGCACACAGCCCAGCTCGATCCCGAACCGCTCCCGGTAGACGCCGAGCACCTCCTCGTCCCGCAGCAACTCCCGCACCTCACGCGCCCCGTCCGCCGCCGTCACCGTCAAAGTCCGCCCGCTGAGCGTGATCCGCCCGCCCTCCTCGGTGACCCGGGAACAGACCAGCGACTGCGTGAAGTGCGACGACGGCGAGGTGCTGTGCCACCACGCCCCGGCCGTGAAGTCCCCGAGCACCCGTGGCCGGACCTCCAGCCGGTACTGCGGCTTCCCGTCGCGCAGCACGTCCAGATCCCCGGCCCCCGTACCCGTTTCTCCCCGCACCCCCGCTGCGTCCGGCCCGGCCCCGCTGATGCGGAAGGTGCCGCCCGGGTCCGCCTGCTCACCGCGCTCCCCGAACGCCAGCGGGAAGTGGCTGTGCGCCCCGAACCCTACGTCGGCGAGCCACTCGCCCCCGTCGACCGTCCCGACGCGCAGCGCTAGATGGTCGTACGGGATCCCGAGCCGCCCCTCATCCCCGTACACCCGCCCCGCCAGCGGCGACACCTCGAAACCCAGCGCGGTCAGCAACGCCGCGAAGGCGCCGTTGAGTTCGTAGCAGAACCCGCCCCGGCCCGCGCCCGTCACCTTGTCCAGCAGCCGCTTCTCCTCCAGCACGATCTCCTCGCCGAGGTGGATCGACAGGTTCTCGAACGGCACGGTTCGCAGATGCCGCAGATGCAGGTCGCGCAGGGCCTCGGCGGTGGGCCGGGCCGGGCGGGCGGCACCGAGGCGGTGGAGGTAGGCGTCGACCTGCGTGGGGTTCACCGAATTCATGCCCTCAGTCTCGCGCCACCGCCAACTCCCCCGCCTCCCGTCCCGTACGGCCGCCGGTCACCGCGAGCGCCCCGTCCCGGTCGGTCCGCAGCACCACCGCCCCCGCGGCCCGAAGCCGAGCCACCGTACCCGGCGCCGGGTGCCCGTACGGGTTGTCCACCCCGCACGAGATGAGCGCCACCCGGGGCGCCAGCAGCCGTAAAAGTTGCGGATCCTGGTACGCGGACCCGTGGTGGGCCACCTTCAGAACGTCCACCCGGCCCAGCCCGGCGGCCACCGGAGATCTCAACAGCTCCTGCTGAGCCGGGGGTTCGAGGTCGCCGAGCAGCAGCATCCGCAGTCCGGCCGAGCGGACCATCAGGGCGACACTGGCGTCGTTCGGGCCGTCCGGTTCCGGTGCCGGGTCCGGGGGCGGCCACAGCACCTGCCAGTCCAGCCCGCCGGTCGTGCGCCGCTCCCCCGCGACCGCGCGCGTGACGGGGATCCGGTGCTGGGCCGCCTCCCGCCGTACGAACTCGGCCTGTTCCACCGGTTCCTCGAACCCGGTCGTCTCGATCTGCGCCACCGTCCGCCCGCGCAGCACCCCCGGCAGCCCCGCGACATGGTCGGCGTGGAAGTGGGTCAGGACGACGAGCGGGACGCGGGTGATGCCGAGTTCCCGCAGACAGTGGTCGACCAGCGTCGGATCGGGCCCGGTGTCCACCACCACGCCCGTGCCCGCGCCCGCCGCGAGCACCGTCGCATCGCCCTGCCCGACGTCGCACATCGCCAGCCGCCAGCCGGGCGGCGGCCAGCCCGTGATCAGCCGGGGCAGCGGCGCCGGCCGTACCACCAGCAGCACAAGCAGCACCCCGAGCGCCCCGCACCACCACGGATGCCGCAGCAACCGCCGCCCCAGCGGTACGACGACCACCGTGGCCCCGGCCAGCAGCAGCGCCCCCGCCCAGCTCCCGGGCCAGTCCACGCCCGCGCCCGGCAACGCGGCCCCGGTCCGGGCGATCCCCGCGATCCACCCGGCCGGCCAACTCGCGCACCACGCCAGCGCCTTGGCCAACGGCATCGCCACCGGGGCCGCCGCGAGCGCCGCGAAGCCCAGCACCGTGGCCGGCGCGACCGCGATCTCGGCCAGCAGATTGCACGGCACCGCCACCAGACTCACCCGCGCCGACAGCACCGCGACCACCGGCGCGCACACCGCCTGCGCGGCGGCAGCGGCGCCCAGGCCCTCGGCCAGCCGCGCCGGCACCCCGCGCCGCCGCAGCCCCTCGCTCCACCCGGGCGCCAGCACCAGCAGCGCCCCGGTGGCCAGCACGGACAGCAGGAAGCCATAACTGCGTGCCAGCCACGGGTCGTACAGCACCAGCAGCAGAACCGCCGTCGCCAGCGCCGGGATCAGTGACCTGCGGCGGCCGGTCGCCAGGGCGAGCAGGGCGACGGCCCCGCAGACCGCGGCCCGCAGCACGCTGGGGTCCGGCCGGCACACGACGACGAATCCCAGGGTGAGCGCCGACGCGGCCAGCGCGGTCGAGCGCAGCGACAGCCCGAGGCGCGGGGCGAGGCCGCGCCGCTCGACCTGCTGGGCCAGTCCCGGCGGTCCGATGAGCAGGGCGAGCAGGATGGTGAGATTGCTGCCCGAGACCGCGAGGGTGTGCGTGAGGTCGGTCTCCTCGAAGGCCTCGTCCAGTTCGGGGGTGATCCGCGAGGTGTCCCCGACGACCAGTCCGGGCAGCAGTGCCCGCGCGTCCTCGGGCAGCCCGTCGGTCGCCTGCCGCAGTCCGGCCCGCAACCGCCCGGCCAGCCGCTGCGGCCCACTGGGCTCGCCCACCACCACCGGCGCGGGACGCTCCCGCACCCGCAGCATCGCCGCGGTCCGGTCCCCGCCGGCCCTCGCCGGCGCCAGCCGCCCGCTCACCCGCAGCCGCGTGGAGGGCAGCAGCCCGAGCCACTTGGCGCGGCCGCCGCCACCGGGCGCACGCATCCCCGCGTCGACGGCCACCAGCACCGGTGACCGCGTCGCCACCGCCGTCCCGTCGCCGCTGTCCACCCGCCGTACCTCGCCGCGCATCAGCACGGCTACCGGAGTGGCGTGGTCTCCCTGCACGCGCGGCCTGCTGACCCACGGGTCGCTCGTGAGCTCCACCTCCGCGGTCACGGTCGCGTAGGCGCGGGCCAGCCCGGGCACCGGCCCCCGGTGCACATCCGCCCCGTGCAGCCCCGCGGAGGCGGCGGCTCCGGCGACACAGAGGAGCAAGGCACCGGCGGAGGCGTTCCGCCAAGTGGGCTGGGGATTCGGGGCGTTGCCGGTCACCGTCCCGGGCCGGCGGCCCGCCCGGCCCCGCCACAGCAGGATCAGCCCGGCGACCAGACAGACGACGGCGGTCCCGGCCGTCCACCCCGGCGGCGCGTCCAGGGTCAGCGCGGCCGTCGCCCAGGCGGCCAGCGCGGGCGGCACCAGCCGCAGGTCGGCCGCCGTGTTCTGGCGGGGGTGCGCGGTTCCGAGCCGCTTGCCCGAGCCGGCGTGCACGGCCCGGCGCACGGTCACGGATTCCGGCGGGGCTCCGTCGGTCGCGGGGCTCATGGCCGTACCAGATCCCGCAGGTCGGAGAAGCGGCGGTCGCCGATGCCCTTGACCTGCCGGAGTTCGTCGACCGAGCGGAACCCGGCGTGCTCGGTCCGGTAGTCGACGATGTGCTGGGCCAGTACCGGGCCCACGCCGGGCAGCGCGTCGAGCTGCTCCACGGTCGCCGTGTTCAGGGATACCGGGGCGGACGGGCCCGTTCCCGTCGCGGCACCACCCGCGACCTGCCCCGGGGCGGCCGGCGGGGCGGGACCCCCGACGACGATCTGTTCGCCGTCCACGAGGAAACGGGCGCGGTTGAGTCCGTCGGTGTGCGTACCGGGCCGCACCCCGCCCGCCGCCCGCAGCGCGTCGGTCACCCGGGACCCGGCCGGCAGGGTGTGGACCCCGGGCTCACGTACCTTCCCGGTGACGTCCACGACGATCTCGCCGCCAGGCCCGGCGGGACCGGCAGGACCGGCGGGACCGGCGGGCGCCGCGGCGGTACCGGTGCCCGCGGCCGGCACCTTCTCCTCGTTCTTCTCGTACGGCGCCTCGGCTCGCACCACCTCGGGTGCGCTCACCGACTCGGCCCGGCCCGTCCAGAAGTGCTGCACGGCCAGGGCCGTGGCCACGACGAGGACCACCCCGAGGGCTACCGCGCCCCGGCGTTCCAGCCCGCAGCGGGTCTGCAGCCACACCGGCATCCGCTCCCGCACCGCGAGCCCGACCCGGGCACGCAGCTTGGGGAGCGCCGGTTGGCGCGGGGCCGTGGCCTCGCCGGCGAGCGCGCGGGCCGAGGACATCACGGCCGCCGCCGTGGACAGTGCGGCCGCGGCGGTACGCACCCCGGACGCGGCGGCGCGCACCCCGGAGGTGGCGGCGGTCAGTCCGGCCGCCGCTCCGGTGCCGGTGACCGTCCCCGCGTGCGGGGGATGGTGTCCCGGCTCCGGCCTGGTGACTCCCCGTTCGCCGAAGAGGAGTTCAGCCCGGCGGCGCAGTTCGTCCGCCGGGGCCGGGCGGTGGCGGGTGCGGACCCGGACCGGGAACCGGCGGTGCCGGGTACGGCCGTCGGAGGTGGGGCCCCGGCCCGGGCCACTGGTCGCATGTGTCTCGTGTGAGCGTGATCGAAGTGCCATGCGACGAGGATGGAGCTTTCCGCCGATTCATGATGATCTTGCTCAATTTCCGTGGAACACGACCCAGTTGTGGATAACTTCGCCACCCACACGAGTGAAAACAATGGGGCTGCCACCGTCGGATCCACAGGTCACCGCAGTGAGACGACCGCCCCGAGCAGCCCGGGCCCGGTGTGCGCGCCGATGACCGCACCGACCTCGCTCACATGCAGCTCGGCCAGCCCGGGCACCCGCGCCCGCAGCCGGTCGGCGAGGGCCGAGGCCCGGTCGGGGGCGGCGAGATGGTGGACGGCGATGTCCACTTCGGCACCGCCCGCACGCTCTGCGGTGAGCTCCTCGAGGCGGGCGATGGCCCGGGACGCCGTCCGCACCTTCTCCAGGAGTTCGATCCGGCCGCCGTCCAGCTGGAGCAGGGGTTTCACGGCGAGCGCGGAACCCAGCAGGGCCTGGGCCGCGCCGATGCGGCCGCCGCGGCGCAGATAGTCGAGGGTGTCCACGTAGAAGTACGCCGAGGTGCCGGCGGCCCGCTTCTCCGCCGCCGTGACGGCCTCGTCGGCGGTGCCGCCCGCCTCAGCGGCCTCGGCCGCCGCGAGCGCGCAGAAACCGAGCGCCATCGCCACCATCCCGGTGTCCACCACCCGCACCGGGACCGATGCTTCGCGGGCCGCGACGACCGCCGCGTCGTAGGTGCCCGACAGTTCGGCGGACAGATGGAGCGAGACGATGCCGGGGGCACCGGCCTCGGCGACCTTGCGGTACGTTTCGGCGAACACCTCGGGGCTGGGCCGGGAGGTGGTGACGGAGCGCCGCTTCTGCAGAGCCTGGGCCAGGGAACGGGTCGAGATCTCGGTGCCCTCTTCGAGCGCCCGGTCGCCGAGGACCACGGTCAGGGGAACCGCGGTGATGCCGTGGCGCTCCATCGTCCGCGGCGGCAGGTAGGCCGTTGAATCGGTGACGATCGCGACATGGCGGGACATGAGTCGGAGGTTACCTGGCGTAGCCCAGGGGCGGCAGCCCGCCCCCGCGCGCCCCGACCAGGACCGGCCGTGTCAAGTGGTGCTCTCCGGCCGGGGCTTCTTCTGCCAGGGGTAGGCCTGACGCCACCGGGGCGGGGTGATCGCGGGCTGCACCGGGTCCTCGTCGGGGGCGGACCGGGGTGCCTCGGGCCACGTCTGACGGTCGCCCTGACCGGCGGCGGCCTCGGGCCACGGCGGGGTTTCGGCCGCTGAGGCAGGTCGGGTCCAGTGCCGCAGGGCGTCCGCCTCGACTCCGATCTGTGTGCTCAAGGTGTCCAGATCGTCGTCGGCGAACCGGTGGGCCCGGTCACGCGCCGCCCACCGCAACGCGTCCGCGGACTCGGTGATGCGCGCGGTACGCCGGCGCAGCTCGGGCAGCCGCGCGGCTAGCGTGGCCCGGTCCGGCTCGGATTCCAGGCGCCTGAGCTCGCCGTCCAGTTCGTGCCCGTGTGCACTGAGCCGCTGGAAGAGGCCGGCGGACTCCTTCAGCGACTCGTCCTCGGCGACGCCCGCGTCCAGGGCGTCCTGGGTGGCCCGCATCGAGGTGCGCAGGGTGAGCCGCAGCTGCGCGATCTCGCCCGCCGGGCCGATCTGAACCATGGACCTGGCGCGCAGCGTGTGGTCCTCGACCGTCCGCCGGGCCTGCGTGATCGTACGGTCCACACCGCGCTTGGCAGCGCCGACCGCCTTGAACGTGACGTACGCCCCGCCCGCGATGAAGAGCAGGAAGAACACTGCGAATACGGCGATCACTGCTTCCACGGTGTTCCTCCTCCGCTCCCGACCACCCGACCGTTTCCGAGCACGCCATGGGTGGCCGCGCTCTTCAACGGTAAACGCAAAGGGCAGGCCCGGAGTTCCAGAAAAGCCCCGAACCTGCCCGTAGGGGACCACCCGGAGGCGGCCTGCGGCCGTTACGCCGTGACGATGTTCACCAGTTTCGGCGCGCGGACGATCACCTTGCGGATATCCGCGCCGCCCAGCGCCGCGACCACCTTCTCGTCGGCCAGCGCCGTCTTCTCCAGCTCCTCCTCGGAGATCGTCGGCGGCACCTCCAGGCGGGCCTTGACCTTGCCCTTGATCTGCACGACGCAGGTCACGGTCTCGTCCACCACGTAGTCCGGGTCGGCGACCGGGAAGTCCTGATGCACGACCGAGTCGGTGTGGCCCAGCTTGCGCCACAGCTCCTCGGCGACGTGCGGGGCCAGCGGCGCGATCATCAGCACCAGCGGCTCGGCGACCGTACGCGGCACCGCGCCGCCCGCCTTGGTCAGGTGGTTGTTCAGCTCGGTGACCTTGGCGATGGCCGTGTTGAAGCGCAGGCCCTCCAGGTCCTGGCGGACGCCGTCGATCGCCTTGTGCAGGGCGCGCAGCGTCCCCTCGTCCGGCTCGGCGTCGGTGACGGTGACCTCACCGGTGGCCTCGTCGACGATGTTGCGCCACAGCCGCTGCAGCAGCCGGAACTGGCCGACCACCGCGCGCGTGTCCCACGGCCGGGAGACGTCCAGCGGGCCCATCGCCATCTCGTACAGGCGCAGCGTGTCGGCGCCGTACTCGGCGCAGATCTCGTCCGGAGTCACCGCGTTCTTCAGGGACTTGCCCATCTTGCCCAGCAGCCGGCTGACCTGCTCGCCCTGGTAGTAGTAGGCGCCGTCCTGCTCCTCCACCTCGGCGGCGGGCACCGGGAAGCCGCGGCCGTCGCGGTAGACGTAGGCCTGGATCATGCCCTGGTTGAACAGCTTGTGGAACGGCTCGGCGGACGAGACGTGCCCCAGGTCGTACAGGACCTTCGACCAGAAACGGGCGTACAGCAGGTGCAGCACCGCGTGCTCGGCGCCGCCGACGTACAGGTCGACACCGCCGTGCGGCATGCCCTGACGCGGGCCCATCCAGTACCGCTCGATCTCCGGGTCGACCAGCTGCTGGTCGTTGTGCGGGTCCAGGTAGCGCAGCTCGTACCAGCAGGAACCGGCCCAGTTGGGCATGGTGTTGGTCTCGCGGCGGTACTTCTTCGCTCCGTCGCCCAGGTCCAGGGTGACGTTGACCCATTCCTCGTTGCGCGACAGCGGCGTCTCGGGCTGGGTGTCCGCGTCCTCCGGGTCGAAGGTGCGCGGCGAGTAGTCCTCTACCTCCGGCAGCTCCAGCGGCAGCATCGACTCCGGCAGCGCGTGGGCGACGCCGTCCTCGTCGTAGACGATCGGGAAGGGCTCGCCCCAGTAGCGCTGGCGGCTGAACAGCCAGTCACGCAGCCGGAAGTTGACGGTGCCCGCGCCGACGCCCTTGCGGGCCAGCCACTCGGTGATACGGGCCTTGGCCTCGGCGACCGGCAGGCCGTCCAGCTTGATGTCGTCATTGGAGGAGTTGATGATCTTCGCGTCGTACGAGGCGAAGGCGTCCTCCCACGTCGAGGTGTCGGTACCGCGGCCGTCGGTCGGCTCGACGACGCAGACGATCGGCAGCTCGAAGGCGCGCGCGAACTCGAAGTCGCGCTGGTCGCCGGCCGGGACGGCCATGATCGCGCCGGTGCCGTAGCCCATCAGCACGTAGTCGGCGACGAAGACCGGGACCTTCTCGCCGTTGACCGGGTTGGTCGCGTACGCGCCGGTGAAGACGCCGGTCTTGTCCTTGGCCTCGGCCTGCCGCTCCACCTCGGACTTGGCGCCGGCCTGCGCGCGGTACGCGGCCACGGCCTCAGCCGGCGTCGCGTGGCCGCCGGTCCACACGTCGTGGGTGCCCTCGGGCCAGGCGGCCGGGACGAACTTGTCGACCAGCGGGTGCTCGGGGGCCAGCACCATGTAGGTCGCGCCGAACAGGGTGTCAGGCCGCGTGGTGAAGACGGTGATCTTCTCGCCGTCGATCGGGAAGTCGACGCGGGCGCCCTCGCTGCGACCGATCCAGTTGCGCTGCTGCAGCTTGATGGCCTCGGGCCAGTCCAGCTCGTTCAGGTCGTCCAGCAACCGGTCGGCGTAGGCGGTGATGCGCATGTTCCACTGGCGCAGCTTGGCCTTGAAGACCGGGAAGTTTCCGCGCTCGGAGCGCCCGTCGGCGGTGACCTCCTCGTTGGCCAGCACGGTGCCCAGCCCGGGGCACCAGTTGACCGGCGCGTCGGAGGCGTAGGCCAGGCGGAACTCGCCCAGGACGTCTCCGCGCTCGGTTGCGGTCAGCTCGTTCCACGCGCGCGTGTGGCCGGGTACGGCGCGCTCACCGGACGCGAACTGGGCGATCAGCTCGGAGATCGGGCGGGCCTTCTTCGCCTCCTCGTCGTACCAGGAGTTGAAGATCTGCAGGAAGATCCACTGGGTCCACTTGTAGTAGTCCGGGTCGATCGTGGCGAACGACCGGCGCTTGTCGTGGCCGAGGCCCAGCCGGCGCAGCTGGGCCTTCATGTTCTCGATGTTGGCCTCGGTGGACACCCGCGGGTGCGTGCCGGTCTGCACGGCGTACTGCTCGGCGGGCAGGCCGAAGGCGTCGAAGCCCAGGGTGTGCAGGACGTTGTGGCCGCTCATCCGCTGGAAGCGGGCGAAGACGTCGGTGGCGATGTAGCCCAAGGGGTGGCCGACGTGCAGTCCCGCCCCGGACGGATAGGGGAACATGTCCATGATGAACTTCTTGGGCCTGGCGACCAGATCGGGGTCGCCGGACAGGTCACCCGTGGGGTTCGGCGCCGCGTAGGTGCCGTGGGCATCCCAGAAGTCCTGCCAGCGTGCCTCGATCTCGGCCGCCAGAGCGGCCGTGTAGCGGTGCGGCGCGGCCTCCGCCGACGTGGCGGCGGCAGCGGGGTTCGTCTCGCTCATGATCCTCAAAGCTCCATCGATCGTCTCTGCCTGCGGCTGTGCTTTTCTAGAAACGAAAAATCCCCTCACACAGGAGGGGACGCCGCGCCGATGCCGACCTGCCGTTTCGTCCGGCGGTCGGGACTGATCAGCGCGGCCCGCTAAGCAGAAGGCGTACGGCACGCATGGCGTCAGGGTACCGCAGCCCTTGAGCAAGCCGCGACGCGCTTCCGTATCAACGGTTGACACGTATACCCAAGGCGACAACCGGGACGAGAGTTGAACCAGGTTCAAAACTTACTTCGCGTAACAACCGCTAAGGGACACCACAACGCCCGCATTGCCCTTTGATAACAACGCAATAACTCAAACCTCGTACTGATCGGTATGGCGCCACTTAAGCTGCGGCACCGGGACCGCTTTCCCGAACTGCTCGGAGTTGCCCCCCATGAACCCTCGTCGTAGTAACAGCTCGCTCCCCAAGCCAGGCCGCTCGGCCTGGGGGGTGGCGTCCGCTGTCGTCCTGTTGCTCATACCCGTGGTCGTGCTGACCGGAGGCAGCCAGTTCCAACAGTTCCTGAACTTCGGCGCGGGCGTACTGTCGCTCGTCTCGCTGAGCTGCTCGGTGATCTGGGGTCTGATCGCGCAGGACCGCATCTTCCTCAACACCCGCCAGCGGATCATCGGGCAGGCGGTGCACCGGACGACGGCGGTCGCCTCGATCGCGTTCCTACTGGTGCACATCGTCACGAAGATCGCTCTTGACCACACCGTGGTGATCGCCGCGATCATCCCGTTCTCGCTCGGCGTCACCGGAAGCGCCGGCCTGATCGGGCTCGGCTCGCTGGCCGGACTGCTGATGATCTTCGTGGGTGTCACCGGCGCCCTGCGCAGCAACTTCGCCGCCCCGGCCGTGGTGGCGGCCCGCTGGCGGGCGATGCACATGCTGGCCTACCCCGCGTGGTGCGCCGCACTGATCCACGGCCTGTACGCGGGCCGCGCGGCGAAGCCGTTCTTCATGATCTCCTACGACCTCTGCCTGCTCGGCGTGATGGCCGCGCTGGCGCTGCGCGCCGCCCCGCGCCCGTTCAAGCGCAAGGTCGCGGACCGTCTCGTCTCCATCCTGGGCAGCTCCGAGCGCCCCGACCTGGACGAGCTGGACGCCAGCCGCGCCCGGATGAGCGAGTCCGGCCTGCCGGGCTATGACGGCGGGCGCGAACGCGAGCCGAGGCCCTCACGGGCCGGCACGGCGGCCCCGCAGCCCAACCCGCTGTTCCCGACCGGCGCCCCCGCCCCCGGGCCGGCCTCCGGCTTCGCTGCGGCCTACCGGGCCACCTCCACGCCCGGGCAGCCGCAGCCCCAGTCGCCGTTCCAGGCCGGCCAGACCGCGCGTATGGAGCGCCTCGACCTCGAGGCCACCGAGGCCGTCCGGCGTGTGGACGGCCCCGCCAGCACCTCGGGCAGCTGGCCGATCCCGTCCCCGCCGCCGGTCGGCGAGGCGCCCCCGTCGGCGTACGACCCGCTCCAGGACACCGGATACAGCATGCCGGTCTATGGCAATCCGGGCGCCGGTGGAGCGGGCGGACGTGATGTGTACGACATGGGTGAGACGAACAGCCGCTATGGCACGTACAACTCGAATGACACGTACAACAGCGGTCCCGCCAACGAACCAGCGCCCGGCGCGTCCTTCGACGCACCGGGTTCGGGCGAACCTTGGAACACGCCTTCCGGAGGCTATAGGTGAACGAGGCCCTGCCCGACGTCCCAGAAGTCCGCGTGGTCGGCCTTCCGCAGCTCACGTCGGGCTTCGACCTTGTCGAAAGACTCGATCTGCCCATGCACCTCAAGGTGCACGGGCCGCTTGAGCCCCTGGGCGGGGAGCAGCTCGCGCAGCTCTCCGAACGCATCAATCTGAGGGGCCGCGGCGGCGCGGGTTTCCCCTTCCACAAAAAGCTGCGCTCGGTCGCCGAAGCGGCGATCAAGCGCGGCGTACGACCGGTCGTGGTCGTCAACGGCAGCGAGGACGAGCCGGCCTGCCGCAAGGACACGGTACTGATCAACCGTGCCCCGCATCTGATCCTCGACGGCGCGCTGCTGTGCGCCGAGGCGCTGGGTGCCCGCACGCTCGTGGTGGGGGTCACCCGGGAGTCCACACAGCGCTCCATGGAGCAGGCGCTCGCCGAACGTGGCCTGAGCACCGGCCGCCGTTCGGCCCTGAAGGCGTTCGTCCAGCGCAACCCGGTCCGCATGGTCACCGGCGCCGCCGCGTCATTGATCCGCTCGATCGACGGCGGCCCGGCGATCCCGCCCGGCCGCAAGACCAGCGCCTCGCAGAACGGTGTCGGCGGCGCGCCCACACTGCTGTCGAACGCGGAGACGTTCGCGCAGCTGGCGATCGCGGCCCGCATCGGCCCGGAGCGTTACGGCAACACCGGCCTGTACGACGAGCCGGGCACCGTCATGCTGACGGTCTCCGGCGCGGTCGCCCGCCCCATGGTCATCGAGGTGCCCACGGGTGTGCCGCTGCGCTACGTCCTGCAGCTGGCCGGTGCCCCGCCGGTGCCGCAGGGTGTACTGACCGGCGGCTACCACGGCAAGTGGATCGACGCGGCCACGGTCAACGAGGCGATCGTCTCCCGCAACTCCCTCGACGCGGTGGGCGGCGCGCTGGGCGCCGGCGCGATCCTGCCGATCACGCAGGACACCTGTCCGCTGGGCGAGTCGCTGCGGGTCGCCCAGTGGCTGGCTGAGGAGAGCGCGGGACAGTGCGGTCCCTGCTACCTCGGTCTGCCGGCGGCCGCGCGCGGCATGGAGGACATCCTCAACGGCGGCGGACCTGCCGCCCTGGAGGCGCTCAAGCAGGTCGCGAAGAACGTGAAGCGGCGCGGCGCCTGCTCGCACCCGGACGGTTCCGCGATGTTCCTTGAGTCGACGATCAAGGCGTTCACCGACGACCTGGCCGCGCATGTCCTCGGAAACGGCTGCGGAAGACCCGTGGAGGGCGTTCTGCCGCTCTTCGAGGACGGCAAGCTCCCGACCGGTATCCCTGGCGGCGCAGAGCCCGAGGAGACCAGCGGCAGCCGTCAGAAGATTTACGTCGACTGGACGCTGTGCCGGGGCCACGGCCTGTGCGCGGACATCCTCCCGGAGGTCTTCGAGCTGGGCGCGGACGGTTTCCCGACGGTGGCGCAGGCGAAGGTGCCGCGGTTCGCGGAGGCCAAGGCGCTGCGCGCGGTGCGCCGCTGCCCGGCGCTCGCCCTGCGTCTGGAGGAGGACACGCGCTCCCAGGCGCCGGCCAGGAACCTGCCGGTTCTCTCGCAGGGCCGCGGCCGCCGAGCCCTCGGCCGCTGACCGCACCAGCACCGCTACAAAGCACCACGCACGACGAACACCACACACAAGGCGGGCCACCCGGCCGGGTGGCCTGCCTTACATGTGACACAAGTTTCCCGGCGCCATTTCCGATGTTTCCGAATGTTTCCGAACAACGCCGAAGGCGGACCATCCGTCCGGATGGTCCGCCTTCGACTTCTGTGGAGCTAAGGAGAATTGAACTCCTGACCTCCTGCATGCCATGCAGGCGCTCTACCAACTGAGCTATAGCCCCGCGTTTCGCTCCGCCCGGTCTCCCTGGCGGCGACGCCAACATTACACGGTCGACCGGGTGCACCACCAAATCGTTTCCGTTCTGTACGGATACGGGCGCTAGTGTCGGACTTCGTGACCGTGATCGCGTTCCCCGAGACCCGGCGCCGGGTGGTGGCGGCCCTGGGGGCGTGCCTCTTGTCGTTCACGGCGTTCTGGGCGGCACAGCGGGCCGCGCACGTGTCGATGATCGACCTGATGGTCTATCGGGCGGAGGGGGCGACCGTCCTCGCGGGCGGCGACCTCTACGCGCTCCGTACGACGGCCGCTCATCTGCCGTCCACCTACCCGCCGTTCGCGGCGCTGCTGTTCACCCCGTTGACGCTGCCGGACGTCACGACCATGCGGACGCTGGCGACGGCCGCGAACCTCGTGCTTCTGGTGGCGTTCGTGGCGCTTTCACTGCGGCTCGTCGGGCACGCGCGCGTGGAGGGCGTGCTGTGGGTCGCGGCGGCGGCGGTGTGGTGCGAGCCGGTGTGGACGACCGTGCGCTACGGCCAGGTCAATCTGCTGCTGGCCGTACTGGTCCTGTGGGATCTGTCACGGCCTCCCGCCGAACGTCCGGGCCGCTGGGCGGGGGTGGGCGTCGGGCTGGCGGCCGCCGTCAAGCTGACGCCCGCCCTGTTCGCGGTGTTCCTGCTCGCCACGGGCCTGATGGCGCGCCGCGACGGCCGGGACGGGGGGCCGTGGCTGCGGCACGCGCGCGGGGCGGCCGCCGCCTTCGCGGGGGCCACCCTGCTGGCGGCCGCCGTCCTGCCGTACGACTCGTGGCGGTTCTGGACCGGGATGGTGTTCCGGACGGGGCGGGTGGGGCGTGCCGAGGAGACCGCGAATCAGGCCCTGCGTGGCGTTCTGGCGCGGTTGCTGCACACTCCCGAGCCGGGACTGTTCTGGACCGCCATAGCAGCTCTGACGGCTGTCCTGGGGCTCGCGGTGGCGGTGGCGGCGGAACTGCACGGCCTGCGGGGCTGGGCGGTGGCCGGGTGCGCGGTGACCGCGCTGCTGATCAGCCCGGTGTCCTGGTCGCACCACTGGGTGTGGTGTGTGCCCGTGGTGCTGCTGCTGTGGACGCGCGGGCACCGGGCGGTGGCCGCCGGCACCCTGCTGGTCTTCTGTTCGTACGCCCCGTGGTGGGTGCCGCACCGGCACGGGCGGCCCGAACTGCACCAGGACGCCGTCGACTTGACGCTGTCGGCGCTCTACGCGGTCGCCGGAGTGCTGTTCCTGGCGCTCGCCCGGACATCGTTGCCGAAACCGGGCGCGGCTCAGGCCGTGACGAACGAGTAGAACCGCTTGAGCGTGCAGTGCTCCTCAAGGAGGCGACCGTAGATCGGCTCGCCCTCCAGCTCACGGTAGGTCTCGATCGGGTCGCCTTTTATGATCAGCGCCCGAGCGCATTCCTCGCACCAGTACTGGTAATCGGGGTTGATCGGCTCCATGTCGCGGACGATCGGCGTGCCGCTTCCACACCAGTCGCACTTCCGCCTGTGTGCACCCATCGATCAGCTCCAGCTGTGGCCGCAGGCCGTGCACACGTAGGAGATCCCGCCGTTGTCGCCCAGCACTTGGGCCACATGTGCGGAACCGCAGGAAGGGCAGAGCAGCCAGGTGATCGTATCCCGTATCAACGCCGCACCGAGGAGCTGGCCGCCCTCCTCAAGGATGCTCGCAGGCATCGCTACTCCCTCCCGTCGGGCCGCGCCCCCTTCCGGCCGTTTGATTCTGCCACGGCCGGACCAATACGGTCAGCGACGCCTCAGTACCAGTCCGGACACGGCACCCGCGGCCGCCGTCGCGGCGAGCGACCATGCGCAGGCTGACAGCGCCTCCGCAGAGGTATACGCCCGCGGCGCCCCAAGTGACTCAAGCCGGTTCAAGAACAGCGTGCCGAATCGGACGACACCGATCAGCCGACCGAGCGGGCGGGATGCAGGGCGCCGTAGCCGAGGCCGCTCTGAACGGGCAGGGTGAGGGTGAAGAGGAATCTGGCGTTGACGGCCATGACGCGGAAGACGGCCAGCGGAACCGTCATCAGCGACGCGGCAGTCGCCAGCAGGACCAGGCCGGGGAGGTCCAGGCCGGGGACAGGACCAGGCCGCGCGCCCGCTCCGGCCCGGATCCGGCGCCCGGCGGCAGGGTGCGCCTGCCGAGGACGCGGAGTACGGCACCGACCGGCACATTGACGAAGAACCGAGGATCGCCGAGTAGGCGCCGGCCGCCCGGATGCGGGCCTCTCCGGTCAGCGTGCCCTGGATGAGGCTGAGGACCTGCGGGATCATCACCGCCGACCCGGCGCCCTGCACCAGCAGGACGGAACGCGATCAGCTCGATGGCACCCCTGGGCCGGGCCACAGGCCGGCGAGGCCGTCGTCAACCGTGCGAGTCCAGCGAGGTGGACCCGACCGTGGAGCCCGTCGCCGAGCCAGGCGCCGGTGACCAGGAGCACGGAGTAGGTGATGGCGTAGCCGGCGACGACCAGTTACAAGTCGGCACCGAAGGCGTGCTGTTCGGAGCCGGCCTGGGAGGACTTCATATGGGCGCTGTCCGGGACGCGCCGGATCGTGGTCTGCGCCCGGAGGACGAACGGACGCGGGAGAAGGTCGTGTTGTTGCGGGAGCGCAGACCGCGGTTGTGGCCGGTGACCGGCGACGAGGCCGCCGAGTTCGTCCCGATCATCCTGGAGTGGAACGCAGAGAATCCCGCCCTCTGAAGAGGACGGGATTCTCTCATCGATCTTTGACAACTCGACAGTGTGTGGAGTGCCGATCAGTGGAGCTAAGGAGAATTGAACTCCTGACCTCCTGCATGCCATGCAGGCGCTCTACCAACTGAGCTATAGCCCCTCGCGTTCTTCCCGTCTTTCCGCTCGGCGGGGCGAACAAGAAGAACTTTAGCCTGCGACCTGCTGGAAAGTGAAATCCGGGTCCCGGCGTCGGCCGGGCGGCCTGAGGGTCCTTGGCGGGACGCCCGAAAAGGGCTCTCAGTCGTCGTCGCCGAGGACGGGCTCCGGAAGGGTACCCGCGTTGTGCTCCAGGAGCCGCCAGCCGCGGGCGCCTTCGCCGAGCACGGACCAGCAGCAGTTGGTGAGACCGCCGAGGCTCTCCCAGTGATGGGAGTCCAGGCCGAGGAGGCGGCCGATGGTGGTCCGGATGGTCCCGCCGTGGCTGACCACCACGAGGGTGCCGTCCTCGGGCAGTTTCTCGGCGTGCCGGAGCACGACGGGGGCGGCCCGGTCGGCGACCTCGGTCTCCAGTTCGCCGCCGCCGCGGCGGACCGGCTCGCCGCGCTTCCAGGCGGCGTACTCGTCGCCGTGGCGGGCGATGATCTCCTCGTGGGTGAGGCCCTGCCACACGCCCGCGTAGGTCTCGCGCAGCGCCTCGTCGCGGATCACGTCGAGGCTGGTGAGGTCGGCGAGCTGGGCGGCCGTGTCGGCGGCCCGCTTCAGGTCGGAGGAGACGATCGCGTCGGGGCCCAGGGAGGCGAGCAGCCGGGCCGCGCGGCGTGCCTGGCCGATGCCGGTCTCGGTGAGCTCGACGTCGGTGGAGCCCTGGAAACGGCGTTCCACGTTCCACGAGGTCTGGCCGTGCCGCCACAGGATGATGCGGCGGCCGCGGCCCTTGCGGTCGGTCACCTCGCCCGTGGCGCTCATCACCACTCCCCGCCCGGCTCGCCGGCGTCCTCGTCGGCCTTCAGTTTGGCGTGCTCCTCGGCCTTGCCGCGGGTGGCCATGGCGTCGGCGGGCAGCTCGATCTCGGGGCAGTCCTTCCACAGCCGTTCCAGGGCGTAGAAAACGCGCTCCTCGCTGTGCTGGACGTGGACGACGATGTCGACGTAGTCGAGCAGGATCCAGCGGGACTCGCGGTCGCCCTCGCGGCGCACCGGCTTGGCGCCGAGTTCCTTCTGGAGGCGTTCCTCGATCTCGTCGACGATCGACTTGACCTGACGGTCGTTGGGCGCGGAGGCCAGCAGGAAGGCGTCCGTGATCGACAGGACGTCGCTGACGTCGTAGGCGATGACGTCGTGGGCGAGCTTGTCGGCTGCCGCCTGGGCGGCGGTGGTGATGAGCTCGAGGGAACGGTCGGTGGCGGTCACTACGTGGCTTTCCGTCGGCGGTCGTTTGACCTCAAGGGTCTCACGAACCGCCGGGCGTACCCCACGTGATTACCGCGTCACGTGAGGTACGGCGGGCGTGCTCAGGAGGAGGACGGCTGGTAGTCCTGGCCCAGGACGACCGAGACGTCGGCGCCCGAGCCGACCGTGCCCTTGGCCACGGCGCCGGTGCCGAGGCCGAGGGTCTTGGCGACCTCGGTGGCGTTCGCCTTGTCGGCGGCGTCGGAGTACAGCACCCTGGAGGCCGCCTGGGTGCCGGAGCCCGTACCGCCTTCCAGGAAGGTGTAGCCGCCGTTGACGAGGACCACGCGGGCCTTGTCGGTGTTGCCCTTGACGCCGGTGGCGTTCTGGACGGAGACCCGGACCGCGGAGTCCGCGGCGGGGCTCTTGGCGGTGCCGCCGAGGATGTCCTTGACCACGCTGGAGCTGGTCTGGGCGCTGAGGGTGCCGTCGTTCTGCACGGGCAGCAGGGCGGTCTTGTAGTCGCCGCTCTTGGCGAGGTCGGCGAGCTTGGCGAGGAAGGCGCCGAGGTCCTTGTCGGTGAGCGAGGGGTCGAGGATCTGCGCGAGGCTCTGCACGGTGACCGTGGCGGCCGAGGAGTCGGAGGACATCTTGCGCAGCACACCCTGCATGACCTGCCCGAACCGCTCCAGCTGGGCGTTCTGGGCCTCGCCGGAGGCGCGGTAGGTGGCGTAGGCGACGGCGGCCTTGCCGCTGAGGGTCTGGCTCTTGCCCTTGTGGACGAGGGGTGCCCCGTCCTTCTTCTTGGCGCCCGGGTCGGGGACGTCGGCGTTGGTGTCGATGTCGATGTTGCCGACGAGTTCGACGAGGTTCTGCAGGTAGGGGGTGTCGAGGCGCCAGGTGCCCTGGATGTTGGTGCCGAGGACGGTGTCGAGCTGGTCGCGCGTCCCGGAGGAGCCGTCGGAGTCGACGGACTTGGCGAGGGTCGTGGTGGTGCCGTCGTCGGCGGTCATGGCGAGCGAGTTGGGCAGCAGGACGGTGGTGCCCTGCTTGGTGGTGGTGTTCTCGACGAGCAACGCGGTCGAGGTGCCGCCGCCGCTCGTGTTGTGCAGGTGTACGACGACCACGTCGCGTTTCTGTGCGGCCGCGGACGTCGTCGTACCGCCCTTGGAGCCGGAGGAGGACAGGCCGGGCAGCTTTCCGGCGTACCAGAGGTAGCCGGCGCCGCCGACGGCGACCAGGGCGAGCACGACGACCAGGGCGATCATGCGGCTGCGGGCGCGGCGCTTGGCCTCCTCGCGGCGCTCGGTGCGGTTCTCGGTGAAGTTCAGCCAGTCGATGACGTCCTCGGAGTCACCGTCCGGCTCCTCGACGAACGCGAACTGCTCGGTGTGGTAGTCCCGTTCGCCCCCGGCGGGCCGGCGACCGGTGGGCGCCTCGGCGGGTCCGGCCTGCTGCGGGATGTGCGCGGTCTGCTCGGCGACCCGGGGCTGCCGGCCGCTGGTGGCTGCCTGCCCGTAGGGGTCGTAGGCGGCCTGGCTGCCGGTGTTGTACGGGTCGTAGGCGGGCGTGGGCGGCTGCTGCCCGGTGTCGTGGAAGGCGGCATGCTGCCCGGTGTCGTGGACAGGGGCATGCTGCCCGGTGTCGTACGACGGCGGGCCCTGCCGTCCGGTGTCGTACGACGGCGCGCCCTGCTGTCCGCCTCCGGCGTAGGGGTCGTATCCGTAGTTCTGTCCGGCGTGCGGGTCGTACGTCTGCTGTGGTTGCGCCGGGATCTGGCGGTACACCGGTTGCCCGTACTCGTCGTAGCCGACGAGTTCGTACTGGTCGCGTCCGTAGCCCGCGTCGTATCGGTCGTTCACCGGTGCCCCTCTCGGCTCACTCGCCGCGGTACAGCTCGCGCTTGTCGATGTAGCGCACGACTCCGTCCGGCACCATGTACCAGATGGGGTCGCTCTTGGCGACTCTCGCACGGCAGTCTGTGGAGGAGATGGCGAGCGCGGGAACCTCCACCAGCGAGACGCCGCCCTCCGGGAGGCCGTGGTCGGTCAGGTGGTGCCCGGGCCGGGTGCAGCCGATGAAGTGGGCGAGGGAGAAGAGTTCCTCCGAGTCGCGCCAGGTGAGGATCTGGCCGAGGGCGTCGGCGCCGGTGATGAAGAAGAGGTCGGCGTCGGGGTTGAGGGCACGCAGGTCGCGCAGGGTGTCGACAGTGTAGGTGGGGCCGCCGCGGTCGATGTCGATTCGGCTGACGGAGAACTGCGGGTTCTCGGCGGTCGCGATGACCGTCATCAGATAGCGGTCCTCGGCCGGTGAGACCTTGCGGTGGGTCTTCTGCCACGGCTGCCCGGTGGGCACGAACACCACCTCGTCGAGGTGGAACTGGGCGGCGACCTCGCTGGCCGCCACGAGGTGCCCGTGGTGGATCGGGTCGAACGTTCCGCCCATGACGCCGAGGCGGCGTTTGCCGGTGTGCGGGGGGCCCGCCGGCGTGAACAGCGGGGTCGTCACCGTGTCGTCGGCGGCATCGGCCGCGTCATTCGCCGGACCGGTAGGCATGTCCTGCTCTCCCATGCGTGCAGACCCTACCGGCCCGGCCCATGGGCCCCGCCCGGAGGACGGGTGTCGGGCGCAGCGGCCGGCTCAGCGGTCGCGGTTGAAACGGGTGGTGATCCACAGCAGAAGCAGCAGGATGAGGAACGCGCTGCCGCCGGTGACAAGCGGGTCGAGGCTGTTGTGGTTGCCACCGTGCTCCCCACCGTCGGCGGCGAGGGTGACCAACTGGGCAGCGGCGCTGTGGAGATTCATCATCTGCGGCAGGACCTATCGCGTGTGGACGGGATAAAGACGTCGGCCCATCGTATGCGGGCGGCCTGGTGGCGATCACGCCGACTCCGCTATTGGGCCGATGCCTGCATCACAACGGCTCGGGGAACGATCCCGAAGGCTCAGTCGTCCTTCTGTCTGTAGCCGCGCAGCAGGAACCAGGCGGTCAGCGCGCAGCCGAGGAACATGACGATCAGAACGACCTTGAGCAGGTCGCCCGAGCCCTGTTGCTGGGCGGCGCCCGCCGCCTGGGTGAGCCAGGCGGCGTGGGGGTTGTGCTCCATGAGGCACTCCTTCGGCTGTACTGCCCGTCCACGGTATCTCCGCCTAGGCTGGGCCTTGCTTCGGGGGCACAGTGGGCACACTCACGCACATGGGGGATGACATGTCCGACGACGGCCACGAGCGGAACGGGCACGAGCGGGTGCCGGGCAGGCAGCGCAGGCGGTTCCCGGGGATCTCCTCGCGCGCGTACGAACATCCGGCCGACCGTTCGGCCCTGGTGGCGCTGCGCAGGCTGAGCGGCTTCGACACGGTCTTCAAGGCGCTCAGCGGGCTGCTTCCGGAGCGGAGCCTGAGGCTGCTGTTCCTGTCCGACTCGGTCCGTGTGTCGGACCAGCAGTTCGCACACCTGAACGGCATGCTGCTGGACGCCTGTTACATCCTGGACCTGAAGAAGGTCCCGCCGATGTACGTCAACCAGGACCCGCAGCCCAACGCGATGTGCATCGGCCTGGACGAGCCGATCATCGTGGTCACGACCGGGCTCGTCGAGCTGCTCGACGAGGAGGAGATGCGGGCGGTCGTCGGGCACGAGGTGGGGCACGCCCTGTCCGGGCACTCGGTGTACCGGACGATCCTGTTGTTCCTGACGACCCTGGCGCTGCGCGTCGCCTGGATCCCGCTGGGCAATCTCGCGGTCATGGCGATCGTCACGGCGCTGCGCGAGTGGTTCCGCAAGTCGGAGCTGTCCGCCGACCGGGCGGGCCTGCTGGTGGGGCAGGATCTGCGGGCGTCGATGCGCGGGCTGATGAAGATCGCGGGTGGCAACCATCTGCACGAGATGAACGTGGACGCGTTTCTGCAGCAGGCCGAGGAGTACGAGGGCGGGGGCGATCTGCGCGACTCGGTGCTGAAGATCCTGAACGTGCTGCCGCGTTCGCACCCCTTCACCACGGTCCGCGCGGCCGAGCTGAAGAAGTGGGCGGAGTCCCGCGACTACCAGCGGATCATGGATGGTCACTATCCGCGGCGGGACGGGGACAGGGACACCTCGGTCAGCGACTCGTTCAAGGAGTCGGCGGCGAGCTACGCGAGTGATGTGAAGAGCTCCAAGGACCCGCTGATGAAGCTGGTCACGGACATCGCGGGCGGGGCCGGCGGCCTGGGCGGCCGGGTCAGGCGCGGCTTCGAGGGTTTCACGAGCGCGCCGCCCCCGAAGGGCGCTTCCCCGAAGGAGGCACCGTCGCAGGACGGTCCGGCGCAGGACGCTCCCCCGCGGGACGAGGAGTAACGGGGGCTTCGTCAGACCTTCGGCTCGGCCGCGCAAGACCTTCGGTTGGGCCGCCTCAGACCTTCGGTCCGGCCCCGTCAGACCTTCGGTTCGGCCGCGGCGGCCAGCGTCCCGCACAGGGCGGTGGCGCTGTCCGTGGCGTACGGGTTCGTCCCCGCGGGGCCGCCTGCCCTGGCCGTCTGACCGGCCAGCAGCGGGTGCAGGTGGTTGGCGGAGTCCTCGGCGCAGGACAGCGGGCCGGCCTGGACGTAGGAGACGACCAGCTGAGTCTGGTGCAGGCGCAGGTCGTCCCGGTCGAAGCGGAAGGTCAGCTCGCGGCGGACGGTGAACAGGGAGACCTGGGAGCCGGCCCGGGCGCCGGTGGGCCGCAGCGCGTAGACGAGGGTGTGGTCGGCGGTGACCTCCAGGGTGGCCGAGTCGGTCTCGGTGGCCTGCAGGCTGCCCTGGATGCGGATCTTCGGATCGGCGAGCTCGGCGCGGGTGGGGTCGAAGCGGATCAGCCATCCGGTGGGCGCGTGCCGGCCGTCCGCCGTGGGGTGGTCGAAGCTCTGGTCGAACTGGTCGAGCTGGCCGGGGTCGAGCAGCACCCGCGCGGGCCGCACCTCACTGCTGTCGAGGACCTCGGGGTAGAGCGCGGAGCGGACGATGTAGTCCTTGGCCGTGGTCAGGGCGGTGACGACCTGGCTGTCGGAGAAGTGCGCGGTGCTGCGGGCGGGCGGCAACGATATCCCTTCGGCGCCGACCTGGTACTGGGCGGCGGGGCTGTGCGCGAACAGGGCCTCGGCGGCGGCGGCGCCGGGCACCTTGCCCGGCGGGGCGAGCGGTATGACGGTCATCCGCAGGGCTTCGACGGGCTGCTGGGCCTCCTGGGTACCGTAGGGGTGGCGGACACCCATGTAGATCGCGGTGCCGAAGGCGACGAGGATCAGCAGGACGAGGATCAGGGCCTGCCGGGTGAGGCCCCGGCGCAGCGGCGGGCGGCGGCGTACGGCGGGCGCGTGGTCGGCCATGCGTTCGCGCGCGGAAGACTCCTGGAGGCGGGCAGCGCGGACGAACGATTCGTCGAAGACGACGGATCGGTACTCGTCCTCTCCACCCACGGGGCCGCCCTCGGGTGTCCCCTCGGGTGGGTCTCCAGGCCCGCCCATACTCTCAGAGTAGGTCTCGGAAGCCTCAGGTAAACGCCCTGCTACACGACAAGTTCTGACAGGTTCTCACCAGGACGGGCAATCGCCGCTCAGGGGGTGCGCGGGACCGCGGAGACCGCCGACTGGGCGGGCTGGGAGTATTCGGGGGACGCGGAGGGTGCCGCGGCGGTGCCCTGTTCCAGTCCGGTGGAGGGGGGCCTGGGCACCTGGTCGCGGCTGCCTCCCGAGGAGGCGCCGCGGTAGACCGCCGCGAAGGCGAGCGCGACCATGCCGATGCCCATGACGAGGGCGAGCACCCAGGCGACGGGACGGTGCCAGCGCACATGCTTGCCGTACGCCCCCGCGGCGCCGTACCGGTGTTCGAGTGCGTCGGCGTCGTCCAGGTCGTCGAGGTCGGCGCTGTGGCCGGAATCGGGGCCGCCGGGGCCGAAGCCGTCGTCGTAGTGCTCGCCTCTGGCGTGGGCACGGCGGGCCTCGGCCTCGGAGGCCTCGGCTCTGGCCTGTGCGGCGGCCAGGAGGCGTTCGACCGCGGTCGGCTCGTGGATCAGGGCCGCCTTGACGAAGGCCTCGTCGAAGACCACGGAGTCGAACTCTTCGTCCGACATCTCGCGGTCATGGTCGTCGTCGGGCTCCCAGCCGTCAGGGAACGGCATGCCCCCCACGTCCTCCGGCACGTGTCCAGAGTAGACCTGGGGGGTCAATTTGGGCAGACGGTATGGAAATTCATAGGCCCTGTGCGGCACCTTCACGCCCGCGCGGGGCTCCGTACGCCCTTCCGCGCGCCCGCACGCCGTAGGCGTAGGGCGGGCGCGGTGGGGCCGTACGGGTGTCAGCGGCGGATGTGGCCGTCGCCGGTGACGATGTACTTGGTGCTGGTCAGCTCCGGCAGGCCCATGGGGCCGCGGGCGTGCAGCTTCTGGGTGGAGATGCCGATCTCGGCGCCGAAGCCGAACTGGCCACCGTCGGTGAAGCGGGTGGAGGCGTTCACGGCGACGGTCGTGGAGTCGACCAGCTGGGTGAAGCGGCGGGCGGCCTGCTGGGAGGTGGTGACGATGGCCTCGGTGTGCCCGGAGGTCCACAGCCGGATGTGTTCAACGGCCTTCTCGAGGGAGTCGACGACGGCGGCGGCGATGTCGTACGACAGGTACTCGGTCTCCCAGTCCTCCGGGACGGCCTCGACGACGGTCGCCTTGGAGGCCTTGGCATATGCCAGCACGCGTTCGTCGGCGTGGACGGTGACGCCGGCCTCGGCGAGGGCGTCGAGCGCGCGGGGCAGGAACTCGGCGGCGATGTCCTCGTGTACGAGGAGCGTCTCGGCGGCGTTGCAGACACTGACCCGCTGTGCCTTGGAGTTGATCAGGATGTCGATCGCCATGTCGATGTCGGCGTGGGCGTCGACGTAGACGTGACAGTTGCCGGTGCCGGTCTCGATGACGGGGACCTTGGACTCCATGACGACGGTCTGGATGAGGGAGGCGCCGCCGCGCGGGATGAGGACGTCGACGAGGCCGCGGGCGCGCATCAGCTCGTGGACGGACTCGCGGCCCTCTCCCGGCACCAGCTGGACGGCGTCGGCGGGCAGCCCGGCGCCGCCGACGGCGTCGCGCAGGACGCGGACGAGGGCGGTGTTGGACTCGTAGGCGGAGGCGGAGCCGCGCAGCAGGACGGCGTTGCCGGACTTCAGGCAGAGGGCGGCTGCGTCGACGGTGACGTTCGGGCGGGCCTCGTAGATGATGCCGACGACGCCGAGCGGGACGCGGATCTGACGCAGGTCGATGCCGTTGGGGAGGGTGGAGCCGCGGACGACCTCGCCGACCGGGTCGGGCAGCTTCGCGACGTCACGGACATCGGAGGCGATGACACGGACCCGCTCGGGGGTGAGGGTGAGGCGGTCGACGATGGCCTCGCTGGTGCCGTTCTCGCGGGCCTTGGCGATGTCCTTGGCGTTGGCCTCCACGATCTCGCTCGTACGAACCTCCAGGGCGTCCGCGATGGCGAGCAGCGCGTCGTCCTTCACGGCACGCGGCAGCGGCGCGAGGTCGGCGGCGGCGGCCTTGGCACGGTAGGCGACCTGGGTGACCGGGGACATGGCGTCATACGGCGAGAGCGTGGTCATGGGGGAAGGGTAGTGCGCGACCGCGTCCCGTCCACGCGTCATTCCATACCGCGAGACGCGATCAAAAGGGGCGATAGCGGTCACTGTCAGAACGGGTGGATACCGACCGGTGTCGCCGGTGGCGGTCCGTAGCCCTCGGCGACCCGCTGGTGGTAGGTGGCGCGGTCGATGACCTCCAGGCCGACGATCTCCCAGGCCGGCAGGCCGGCGGTCTGGCGGTGCTCGCCCCACAGGCGCAGCGCGACGGCCGCTGCGTCGTGGAGGTCGCGGGCCTCTTCCCAGTAGCGGATCTCGGCGTGGTCGCAGGCGTAGCGGCTGGTGAGGAGGAACGGGTGGTCGTGGGCCAGTTGTTCGAGTCCGCGGCGCAGTTCCGGCAGGGGGACCTCGGCGCCGCAGACGCTGAGGGTGACATGCCACAGGCGGGGCAGGTCCTTCGGCTCCTCGTAGGTGGCCCCGGCCGCGACGCTCATCAGAGCACCGCGGGACGCCGAAGCCCCAGGGCGCACTCGTCTCACGACGGCCTCCTTCAGCTGTGCTCGTGCGGAACCACGTGTCCCTGAGACAAAGTTGAGCAGGCCGCAAGAGTTCGTGTGGCGGTTTTACGGAACGTCCCCCACCGGGGTCCGTCGTTACGCCCCGTTTTACGGATTCAGGATCACCAGGTCGTCCCTGTGTACGACCTCGCGTTCGTACGCCGGGCCCAGTTCGCGCGCCAGCTCCCTGGTCGAACGCCCGATCAGCTGGGGGATCTCCTTGGCGTCGAAGCTGACGAGCCCGCGGGCCACCGCGCGGCCTTCCGTGTCGCGCAGTTCGACCGGGTCGCCCGCGGCGAACTCGCCCTCGACGACGGCGATCCCGGCGGGCAGCAGCGACTTGCGGCCCTGCACGACGGCGCGCACGGCTCCGTCGTCGAGGGTGAGCGAGCCCTGCGGGGTGGAGGCGTGCTGAAGCCACAGGAGGCGGTCTGCGGACCGTTTGCCGGCGGGGTGGAAGTAGGTGCCGGTGTCGCCGCCGGAGAGCGCGTCCGCGGCGTGCACGGCGCTGGTGAGTACGACGGGGATGCCGGCGGCGGCGGCGATCCGGGCGGCCTCCACCTTGGTGACCATCCCGCCGGTGCCGACGCCCGCCTTCCCGGCGCTGCCGATCTCGGCGCCCGCGAGGTCCTCCGGGCCCTTCACCTCCGCTATCCGGGAGGTGCCGGGCTTGCTGGGGTCGCCGTCGTAGACGCCGTCGACGTCGGAGAGGAGGACCAGGAGGTCGGCGTGGACGAGGTGGGCCACGAGGGCGGCGAGGCGGTCGTTGTCGCCGAAGCGGATCTCGTCGGTGGCGACGGTGTCGTTCTCGTTGACGACCGGCAGGGCGCCCATCGCGAGGAGTTTGTCGAGGGTGCGGGAGGCGTTGCGGTGGTGGGCCCGGCGGCTCATGTCGTCGGAGGTGAGCAGGACTTGGCCGACGCGGACGCCGTAGCGGGCGAAGGAGGCGGTGTAGCGGGCGACGAGCAGGCCCTGGCCGACGCTGGCGGCCGCCTGCTGGCGGGCCAGGTCCCGGGGGCGGCGGCGCAGGCCGAGCGGGGCGAGGCCGGCGGCGATCGCTCCCGAGGAGACGAGGACGACCTCCTTCTCCCCTCCGCTGCGGCTCTTGGCGAGGACGTCGACGAGCGCGTCGACCCGGTCGGCGTCCAGGCCGCCGGAGGCGGTGGTCAGCGAGGAGGAACCCACCTTGACGACGATCCTGCGGGCCTCGCTCACGGCCTGCCTTGCCCTTGCCACGTCGTGTCCCCACTTCCTTGCGCGTGGCAGCAATCTACGCGAACGGGACGGGCGTCCGGCCGCCCGTCCAGCCTCCGGACACGGCGACGGACACCCCGAGGGACGGACGCCGCGCATGGCGATACGTGATCGCGTGACTGCGGACCGCACACGGTAAAAAGGTTGCGTTGGCCGTCCATGGAAATCGAAACGAACTTAAAGTTAATTTAAAGTCTGTGTCATCTAAAGATCGCCGCATGAAGCGCGTCCTCCTCAGGTCGGGAAAGAGTCCCTACGACGTCGTCACCGTCGAGGAGGCCCTGCACCGGGACGTCATGGCCACCAACTCGGGCAACCTGATCTTCAGCGACGCCGCGCACAAGATTCTCGAGACACCGGACACCGAGGTTGTCTCGAACGGCATGCCCTCCGACGTCTCCGCGGCCGCACGCATCAACGAGGAGTACGACGCCTTCGTCATCCCGCTCGCCAACGCCTTCCGCCCGTCCTTCGAGAGCGCGCTGAAGCGGATGACGCGGCTGATCTCGAAGTTGAGAATCCCGGTTGTCGTGCTCGGCGTCGGTGCGCAGACCGGAGTCGGCTACAACCCGGACCGGCTGAAGCGCATCGAGCCGACCGTGCGGGAGTTCTGCACGGCGGTGCTGGAGCGCAGCGCGTCGATCGGCGTGCGGGGCGAGTTCAGCGAGCAGTACCTGAGAAACATGGGCTTCAATGACGTCGAGATCATCGGCTGTCCTTCACTGTTCTTGTACGGCGACCGGCTCCCGGTGCACAAGAAGGCGCTGGAGCTGACGCCGGAATCGCGGATCGCGATCAACGGCTCGCACAGCGCCGTACGCACGCAGGGCCTGGACCGGATCATCACGCGCACCCATGAGCGCTACCCGTATCTGCGGTTCGTCGGCCAGAACCTCAGTGACGCACGGCAGTTGCACTGGCGGGACCTGTCGGATCCCAACGCCGCGGTGACCGCGATGCCGACCCACCCGGACCACCCGATGTTCCGCGAGGACAAGGTGCGGGTCTACGTCGACCCGGTCACCTGGATCGACGATCTGCGTTCCTTCGACTTCTCCTTCGGTTCGCGCATCCACGGCAACATCGCGGCGCTGCTCGCCGGCACGCCGGCCACCGTGCTGTGCGGTGACTCGCGGACGCTGGAGCTGTGCCGTTACTTCGAGATACCGCACCTGCGGCTGGACCGGGCGGTCAAGGACCCTGATTCGGCGGACCCGGCGAAGCTGTACGCGGAGGCCGACTTCGGCGGGCTGGTCGGCGGACACCGGGAGCGCTTCGAGCGGTTCACCGGGTTCCTCGACAAGAACGGTCTGGAGAACACCTTCACGCACGGCGACGGCGGAGCGGCCTTCGAGGAGCGGATGCGCACGCTGGCGTTCCCCGCGGGCATCCGCCCCTGGAACGAGGCGGACCTTGCTTCGCTCACCTCTCGCTTCGGCTGGCTGCACAGCCGTATCGACGAACTGTCTTTGGACAACGCCAGGTTGCAGAAGGAACTGGCGCGCGCCGGAGCCCGCGCCAAGGCGGCCGCCGCGCAGCCGGCCTCGGTCTACCGGCGGGCCCGGCGAGCCGTGGGCAGACCGATCCGGCGGGCGCTGGGGGCGGCGGGTCAATAAGCCAGGTGCCGGGTGCCCGGTCAGGCCGCCGCCGCTTTGACTTTGACTTCTCGTGTCGGCAGCGACCGGCGGAGCTTGCGCAGGGCGCGCCGCAGAATGGTGTTGGCCGTGTCCTCGCGGTAGCCCTCGACCGCGCGGGCCTCGCGGGGTTCGGCGAGGTAGATCCAGTCGGGAACGCCGGCCGTCCTGGAGCGGAAGTGCGGATAGGCGAAATAGACGCGGGTGCCGCGCTTCTCCAGGACGGTCCCGGCCTGCTTCTTGGCGCGCACGAACTCGAGGACGTCCAGGAGGAGATCGGGGCGCTGTACGGCGACCAGGTGGAGTCGCAGCCGTTCGTGGACCTTGAGGCGGCGGGCGACTTCCGGATTCCAGTGGGCGTCCATCAGCGGCTTCGCCAGCTCCAGTTTGTTCCGGCGTATTTCTTCGCCGTCCTTGAGGAACCTGGGACCGAACTGCGGGAGCAGGGTGACCAGGAACGGCCGGACCATGAGCGCGTCGCGA
The DNA here is from genome assembly GCF_040629895.1 of Streptomyces sp. NPDC005866. NCBI lineage: Bacteria > Bacillati > Actinomycetota > Actinomycetes > Kitasatosporales > Streptomycetaceae > Streptomyces > Streptomyces sp. NPDC005866. The sequence continues at coordinate 38,945 of NZ_JBEXWP010000031.1, read as the reverse complement.
CGCGGCCCGGCCGGGACCAGGTCGGCGATCAGGTTCATCAGGGCGCGTGCGGAGTCGAAGCGGAGGGTGTAACTGCCGCTCTTGGTGACATGTTTGCCGTCCTCGCGGCCGACCAGGTAGTAGCAGGGGTAGTCGGCGACCACGGAGACACCGTCGGCGCGCAGATAGGCCTCCATGGTGAACAGCGCGTCCTCACCGGTCCACAAGGACTCGTCGAAACGCATGTCGTGTTGTTCAAGAAATGCGCGGCGGAACAACTTCTGCGCGCTGAGCGTGAACTTGATGTTGGAGGAGAAGACGTCGGTGCGGTCGAGCGTCCGTCCCCACATGGACCGCGGGGGTTTGCGGTTGATCCCCTCGACCTTGCCGAGGACGACGTCCGTGTTGTTCTTGTCGGCCATGGCGACCATGCGCGCGAGGGCCTCGGGGCCGAGTCGGTCGTCGGCGTCCAGGAAGAACACGTAACGGCCGGTGGCCTTGGCGAGGCCGACGTTGCGGGGGCCGCTGGGGCCTCCCGAGTTCTCCTGGCGGATCACGGTCACCGGCATGGCGACACGGGCCGCGAACTCCTCCAGGCACTCCCCCGTGCCGTCGGTCGACCCGTCGTCGACCGCGATGACCTCCATGCGCGCCGGGTCGAGGGTCTGGCGCTCCACGGAGGCCAGGCATTCCACGAGATACGGCATCGCTTCGTACGCCCCGATGATCACGGTCACATCAGGCTGCGCAACGACGGTCACGTTTCCCCCTAGTCAATGGTGCATTCCCCCTGCGTCACCTCGATCGCAACGCGTTAGATGGCCGGTCGGCACGACAGGTTGCCTTGGGGACGCCTCCCGTGTTCCACCTCACATGACGAACGGCCAGCCGGGCGGTGTACAGCTGGTTACCTCGAAGAGTACGGATGTGCGGTAAGGGCTGCTCACCGAGAACCGTGAAGCACCGGTAAGAGAACCGGCATGAATGGCTAAGCAAGGGTAAGAAGAGGCGCCCTGAGGAAACGCCGAGGGGGCTCGGTCCCGGGGAGTTCTCCCGGGACCGAGCCCCCTCGGCGTTGTTGTGCGAGAGGTCAGCCGGTGACGGTGCCCTCCGCCTCGCCGGCGGCCTTCAGCGGGTCTCCGGGCAGCACCTCGGCGAGTTCGGCCGCCTCGGGGTCACCGGCCGCGATCCTGGCCTGCTGGCCGAGGTTGCGGGTCTCGGCCTTGCGGGCGAGCGCGGCGACCGCGGCGTTGAACTGCTCGATGGAGGTCGGCTCGTCCGGTCCCAGCAGATACTGCTTGAGCTCGTCCCGGTCCAGGGCCAGCGGATCGGCCGACGGATCGCGTACGGCGGCCAGCAGGGCGTCCAGTTCCTTGGCGCTGTTGGAGAGGATCACGGCGGCACGCACGGCGGTGTTCGCCCGCTTGAACTCCTCCACGCCGACTTCGGCGGAGTCGGCGACGGCGTACGGCTTGCCGCTCGCGATGTAGTCGGAGACGACGCTGGAGATGTCGGAGACCATCGCGTCAGAGACGTTGAAGCAGTCGTACAGGCGCGGTTCGGCGCCTGTGATGACCCGGTGCTCGTGGTCGGGGAAGGAACGCCAGTAGGCGTCGTTCCACTCAGCGCGCAGCCGGGCGATCTCCTCGTGCTTCTTCAGGTCGACGACGTCGTCCCGGCTGGCCTCGGCCTCGTCGCGCTTCTCGCCGCCGGTGCCGGTCAGCTCGGCCAGACGGGTCTCGATACGGGTCAGCTCTGCCCGCGCCGCCGCCTGGGCGGCCGTGTCGGCGGTGAAGCGGGCGTCGGCCACGCGTTCGGCGGCGGCCTTCTCGACGAGGGCGGTGACGCGCCGGTGGGCGGCGCCGGCCTCGGCGCTGACGGTGCCGGTGAAGGGGTGCGGCTTGTAGAGGACTCGGACCGGCGGGTCGGCCTTCACCAGCTTCTTCACGATGTTCTCGCCGGCGAGCACGAGGGAGGTGTTGCCGGGGTTGCCGTCCCAGCCCTCCCAGGTGGGCGCGTAGAGAACGGTGGGACAGCGTCCGTCAGCGGCCCGGCCGCGAGCGCCGTCGGCCCCGCCGGGTGCGGCCTGCCGGCTCTGGATGGGGGCCAGCTGCGGGCGGCCGACCTGGACGATGTCGTCGTCGCGGACACCGACGTCGGCGATGGCGTAGCGGTCGCGGCCCGCTCGGCCTGCGGTCCACACCTCGTCGTAGACCTTGCTGAACGGATTGACGCTGGCCAGCTTGTCGCTGTCGCCGTGGCCGATGAAGACGTGCTTCATGGTGGGAACGCGCAGCAGGTGGATGTTCTTTCCGACGTTGGCCGCGTAGAGGGCGACGCGGACCGTGGAGAGGTCCAGGTTCATCAGGTGCACACCGCCGGGCACGCAGATGACGGGGACCGTGGTCGGGGCGAGGTTCTGCAGGATGACCCGCTCGCGCAGCAGGATCAGCGGGCGGGACTCCAGCTGTTCCATTGTCTCCAGCCACATGTTGACCTGGTAGGCGGAATCCTTGGAACCGGAGAAGTACAGCAAGGTCTCAGGCTTGTACCGGCCGATCCAGTCGTCGACGGCGGCCAGCACGGTGTCCGGATCCGGCGGGGTCTTGCGGCCGCGCACGTAGGGCATCAGCACCAGCACGTACAGGCAGCCCAGGGCAAGGGTGATCCCTATGCCGACGGAACCGGGGACGGCGTTGTCCGTCATCGCCGAGATCAGCAGGCCGACGACGGCGGCGAGGTCGAGGTGGAGCATCTTCTCGGCGGAGCGGTCGAGCAGGCCGCGCGGCGGGGCGTCCGGGATGCGGATGCGGGACTTCAGGTCGACGTTGCGGGTGGCGACCGGCATCCTGCGGCGGTTGCGGATCAGGGTGACCAGTGCGCCGTGCGGGGCCTGCAGCCCGTAGAAGGCGATGAAGCAGGCGATCGCGCCGTAGAAGATCAGGTCGTTGAACAGGGACATCCGGGCCAGCAGCAGGATCAGCAGCAGCTGCCGGATCAGGAAGCGGATCGACAGACCGGCCCGGACCTTGCTCAGGCGGTTGATGAGGTAGCTGCCCTTGCGGTGCAGGTAGTGGTCCGCCAGGTACGTGACGGCGGCCGCGGCCGCGAAGGCGTAAACGCTCGGGGCGAGCGCGGCGATCATGAGCACCGGGAAGCCCAGCATCATGAGTGCCGCCGCGGCCAGCTCGGCCGCGCTGCCCACCCGGGCGACACGAATAGCGGTGGATATCACGGATAACCTTTTACTGACAAAGAGGCCTGAATTTGACCTTGCGGACAATCTGGGCAGTTGTCGATCGGGTTTTTTACGGGTTCAGGCCCCTGTGATTGCTCCGCGAACGCGCAGCCACAGAGGCCTGAATAACAGATGACTAATGGACGTTGATTATGCCACGCCGTCCTGTCGGTCGAGGACGCTGGCCAGCGCCTGCTCGAAGCCGGAGGCCTGGCCGGCTGCCGCCGTCGGGTCCTGCTGGCGGACGTCGATGACATGGCCGGTGAGTTCGGACAGCAGCACGTCGAGGGAGGTGCGGGCGACGGCCTCGGAGGAGAGCAGCGAGCCCGTCGGCTCCTGGCCGAACGCCTTGGTGCGCATCGGGGTGGCGGTGCGCTCGGGGTTGATGCAGTTGACGCGGATGCCGTCGCCGGCCCACTCGTCGGACAGGGCCTGGGTGAGGTTCACCATGGCGGCCTTGGTCGAGGAGTAGAGGCTGTACTCGGCGCGGCCGCGGGTGTAGCTGCTGGAGGTGTACAGCAGCAACTGGCCCTTGGTCTCGGCGAGGTACTTGTAGCTGGAGCGGGCGATCTGCACCGGGGCCAGGTAGTTGACCTTCAGCGCCTCCTCGATGGTGGCGTTGTCGGTCTCGGCGAGCTTGCCGATGCGCAGCACGCCCGCCGTGTTGACGACGTAGTCGATCCGGCCGGTCTCGGCGTACGCCTTGGAGAGCGCGTCGTCGACCTCCTCCGGGTTCTCCACGTGTGTGCCGGTGGTGGAGCGGCCCAGCGCGTAGACGTTCGCGCCGTAGGACTCGGCGAGTTCGGCGATGTCCTTGCCGATGCCGTACGAACCGCCGAAGATCACCGCGGTCTTGCCGGTGAGCAGCTCGCGGTAGGCGTCCTCGCCGTTCTGCTCGGGCGCGGGCGCGGCCGTGGAGGCGAGCTGGAAGAGCTTGTCGGCGATGAAGACGTCGACGGGCTGGGTGACCTTCATGTTGTACTCGTCGCCCGCGACGACGTGGATCGGTACGTCCGGCAGGTACTTGAGTACGACGGAGCAGTCGTCGGTGGCCTGGAAGTTGGGGTCGCCGGCGGCGACTTCGTAGGCCCGCTTGATCGTGGACAGCTTGAAGGCCTGCGGGGTCTGGCCGCGGCGCAGCCGGGAGCGGTCCGGGATCTCGGTGATGAACTCGCCGTCCTCGCCGTGCGTCCGCGTGACGATGATGGTGTCGGCGGACGGGATGGCGACGTCGACGGCCTGGTAACGCTCCAGCGCGGCCACGCAGTCGTCGATGACGCGCCGCGACAGCAGGGGGCGTACGGCGTCGTGGAAGAGGACGTTGAGGTCCTCGCCCTCGGCCAGGCCCTCGCCGAGCGCCTCGATGGCGCGCTCGGTGGTCTCGTTCCGCGTGTTACCGCCCTCGATGATCTTCTTGACCTTTGTGAACCCGGCCTTGGCGACGATCTTCTCGATGTCCGCGACATAGCCAGGTGCCATCAGGACGATGACGTCGTCGATCGAGTCGGCCTTCTCGAAGGTGGTCAGGGTGTGCTCGATGACTGCCTTGCCGGCGATCTTCAGCAACTGCTTGGGGATCGACAGACCCACCCGCTGGCCGGTGCCACCGGCCAGGATCACTGCGGTGGTTCGGGGCTTGGCTATGTGCTGGGACACAGGTGACCTACCTTGGGGCATCAGGGAACCAGGGAATGGTCCCACTTCCGGTAACCGCTGTGCAAGGTGAGCGCCGTCCGCTGCATATGTGTCCGCAACCTTTCATTCACTTTGCATCGCTGGTGATGGGCGCGACCCCGTCGGCGTCCGGGAAAGTTCCGTGAATTTGCTGTGAGTAACTACACAGGGCATTCCGATTGCTGTGCGTGACGCGTGGCACGTCTCAGGACGGCTAAGCCGTGCCGCTTGGACGACTTAGCGCAGCTAAGCCGTCCGCACCCGGGACCGGCTCACCGCCGTCGCAGCTTCTTCAGACACCGGTGCCCCAGTACGCGTACGAGTTCCTTCGACGACGTCTGGTGCACCGTGCGGGCCTTCGCCTCGGCGGTGTGGCGTACCGGTGCCGCGGCCGCCGCGGCGAGGGCGCCGTACAGGGCCTGGGCGGCGACCTCCGGTGCGATGCGGGCGTCGCCGGTGGCCGGCCGGCGCTGCTGGGGTACGGCGGAGAGCAGGGAGGGGTCGCCGATGACGCGGACGCCCATGGCGCCGATGCGTTCCACCATCTCGGCGCCGATACGGCCGGCGGCCTCGACGGCCCAGCCGGGGGTGGCGATCTTCGCGTCCTCGGCGGTGGGGCTGCACGTGTTCTTCATATGCATGACGGCGCCGTTGCGGACGAGCCTGGAATAGAGCTCGTCGGGCAGCCCATTGCCACGGAATTCCACGTTGAGGTTTCGCAGCATTTCGGTCTCGGCGAGGGTGAGGGAGCGGTTCGCCGTGTCCGGGACGGGCTGGAGGAGCTTCTCGGGCAGTGCGAGCAGCGCTTCGAAGGTGCGCATCAGGCCGTCGCCGTCCCGGTCGTCGCCCACGACGACGGTGATCCGGTCGGCGCCGACCGCGCGGATCCAGCGTTCGACGAGCCGGTCGTGCCGGTGCCGGCGCCAGAAGCTGGGGTTGGGCTTCTCGTAGGGGGCCTTGCGGAGCATGTGGTCCAGCCAGTCCTCGTAGCCCATGCGCAGCCCGTTCTGCACGTACTGCTGCCACTGCGAGGGCATGGTCCGGGCGAGCGGGCGCGGGGTGACGAGAACGTGGACGCGGTCGCCGCCGAGCTGGTCGACGATACGGGCGACGGTCTCGTCGTCGGGGGCGTCGGCGAAGAACTCGCTGCTGCTGATCACCGAGGTCCGGGATCCGGTGGCCTGGACCTGCTTGAGCAGCCGCGTCCAGTGCTTCTCGGTGGGCACGGTGTCACCGATCATCGCGGGCCGGGCGAGGCGGCGAGGGCGGCCTCCATGGGGTGCCGGCTGGTCGCCGGGAACTCCACGCCGTGCTCGGGCAGCATGTCCTTCGCGGCGAACAGGGCGCCCTGGATGGCAGTGGTGCCGGTTTTGTGAGGGCCGATGTGCAGCAGGCGAGTGCCGGCGGGCAGGGCGGCAAGGGGACCGATGGGGCCCATAGAGCCTATGGGGGCGTTGTTCACCGGGGCCTCGCCTCTCGCACAGTCCGTCTCCATAGTGAACGAAAGGTAAGACGTTTACCTTAAGTTCACCCTAGAGAAACCTGGGACACTGATGAGTCCCAGCTCCTGTCACACGGACTTGGCTGTCGGCGCGCCGGATTCGCTCGTCACACGACCTGTACGCCCCGCTTCGTCCGCCTCGACGCGCAGGGTGGCCAGGGTGCTCGCGGTGGCCTGCGGCTTGACGACGGTGTCGAGGGGTGCCCCCGGTCGGTACCCCCGCTGCCCCCAGCCGCCCCCGGCTGCCCCCAGCCCCTTGACGACCGCCCCCGCCCCGCCCCCGTCACTCCTCGAACGGGTCGAAGTCGCCGTACTCCCGCAGGGACTCGTCCCGTTCCGCCTGCCGGTCGCGGCGGCGCTGGACGGCGGGGCGCTGTTCCTCGAAGCGGTGGTCCTCGCCGCGCCGGCCGAGCATCTCGGCGCCGGACATCATGGACGGCTCCCAGTCGAAGACGACGGCGTTCTCCTCGGGACCGATGGCGACGCCGTCGCCGGACCGGGCACCGGCCTTCATCAACGCCTCTTCCACGCCCAGGCGGTTGAGCCGGTCGGCGAGGTAGCCGACGGCCTCATCGTTGTTGAAGTCGGTCTGCCGCACCCAGCGTTCGGGCTTCTCGCCGCGCACCCGGAAGAGGCCGTCGTCCTCCTGGGTGACGGCGAAGCCGGCGTCGTCCACGGCCTTGGGCCGGATGACGATCCGGGTCGCCTCCTCCTTGGGCTTCGCGGCGCGGGCCTGGGCGACCAGCTCGCCTAGCGCGAACGACAGTTCGCGCAGGCCGAGGTGGGCGACCGCCGACACCTCGAAGACGCGATAGCCGCGGGCCTCCAGGTCGGGGCGGACCATGTCGGCGAGGTCCTTGCCGTCGGGGACGTCGGTCTTGTTGAGGACGACGATCCGGGGCCGGTTGTCGAGGCCGCCGTACTGCTTGAGCTCCTCCTCGATGACGTCGAGGTCGGAGACGGGGTCGCGTTCGGACTCCAGGGTGGCGGTGTCGAGGACGTGGACGAGGACGCTGCACCGCTCGACGTGCCGCAGGAACTCCAGGCCGAGGCCCCTGCCCTGGCTGGCGCCGGGGATGAGTCCGGGGACGTCGGCGATGGTGTAGACGGTCGAACCGGCCGTCACCACGCCGAGGTTGGGGACCAGGGTGGTGAACGGGTAGTCGGCGATCTTCGGCTTGGCGGCCGACAGCACGGAGATCAGCGAGGACTTGCCGGCGCTGGGGTAGCCGACCAGGGCGATGTCGGCGACGGTCTTCAGCTCCAGGACGATGTCCTGGAGGTCTCCGGGCTCGCCGAGCAGGGCGAAGCCGGGGGCCTTGCGGCGGGCGCTGGCGAGGGCCGCGTTGCCGAGGCCGCCGCGGCCGCCCTGGGCGGCGATGTACGAGGTGCCGTGGCCGACGAGGTCGGCGAGCACGTTGCCCTCACTGTCCAGCACCACCGTGCCGTCGGGCACCGGCAGGATGAGGTCCTGCCCGTCCTTGCCCGCGCGGTTGCCGCCCTCGCCGGGCTTGCCGTTGGTGGCCTTGCGGTGAGGGGAGTGGTGGTAGTCGAGGAGGGTCGTCACGGACTGGTCGACGGTCAGGATTACGTCGCCGCCGCGGCCGCCGTTGCCGCCGTCGGGGCCGCCGAGCGGCTTGAACTTCTCCCGGTGTACGGAGGCACAGCCGTGGCCTCCGCTACCCGCGGCGACGTGCAGCTCGACGCGGTCCACGAAGGTGGTCATGGTGGGGTGCCTCCAGTTACTGACGGGGTAATACCAATGTCAACACGCGAAAGGCGGACCCGCCTTCCCGATCGGGAAGTGAGGTCCGCCTCGCGAAACGTTCGGACTGAGCCGTGCGGTCAGAAGACCAGGACTCAGGCGACCGGAACGACGTTCACGACCTTGCGGCCACGGTGGGTACCGAACTCCACCGCACCCGGCTGCAGCGCGAACAGCGTGTCGTCGCCGCCACGGCCGACGCCCGCACCGGGGTGGAAGTGGGTGCCGCGCTGGCGGACCAGGATCTCACCCGCGTTGACGACCTGACCGCCGAAGCGCTTCACGCCGAGGCGCTGAGCGTTGGAGTCACGACCGTTACGGGTGGACGATGCGCCCTTCTTGTGTGCCATCTCTCCTCAGTCCCTTACTTCGCAGCCGCGGGGATCTCAGTGACCTTGATCGCCGTGTACTGCTGGCGGTGGCCCTGACGACGGCGGTAGCCGGTCTTGTTCTTGTAGCGAAGGATGTCGATCTTGACGCCCTTGTGGTGGTCCACGACCTCGGCCTGGACCTTGATGCCGGCCAGGACCCACGGGTCGCTGGTCACAGCGTCGCCGTCGACAACGAGCAGGGTCGAGAGCTCGACCGTGTCGCCAACCTTGGCGGTGGAAATCTTGTCAACCTCAACGATGTCGCCGACAGCAACCTTGTGCTGGCGACCACCGCTGCGCACGATGGCGTACACGCGGATCTCACTCTCTCGCTCGGGAACGGCACCCCCGCAGTCCAGCCGCCCGGCACGCGAGCGGCCTCTCCGGAACACCGTGTGCTCCGGAGGAAGAGGTTTACGGGGATGTGGCGCGTCCTCATATCCATGGACACGCCGACGGTCAAGGTTACGGGGCGGTGGCCGAGGGGGTCAAACCGGGCCCCTTTGGGTGTGGGGCCGGTCACTCGGCCCCCCTTGTGCCGCGGTGGGGGGCCGGTCACTCGGACCGGCCCCCCCACCCGGGCGTCAGCCCTCGTCGGAGGCGGTGGCGACCGTGGTGGTGGCCTTCTTCGCCGTCGACTTGGTGGCGGCCGTCTTGGCGGTCTTGGCCGCCTTCTTCGCCGTCGTCTTCTTCGCCGTCGTCTTCTTGGCCGCGGTCTTCTTGGCGGCCGTCTTCTTCGCGGCGGTCTTCTTGGCAGCCGCCTTACGGGCCGTCTTCTTGGCCGGAGCGGCCTCCTCGACGCCCTCCTCCGCTGTCTCCCCCGCGACCGGCGCCTCGGCAGCGGACGCCTGCGGCTGCTCGGCGGCCTCCGCCGACGGTACGACCACGACGGCCGCCTCCTCCGACGCGGTCGGCGCGGTGGCCTTGCGCACCGCGCGGCGGCGCGGGCGGCCCGGGGCGGCGCTCTCGGCGGGCGCGGCCGCCTCGGGCTTCTCCTCCGGCTCCACCACCGGTTCCGCCGGGGCGGTGTCGGCGACGACGGTCACCACGGCCGTCTCGGCCCCAGCCGGGGAACCGGCGGGCGCCGACACCTTCCGGGTGGCACGGCGACGGGTGCGGCCCTTGGACGGGGCCTCCTCGGCGGCCGGGACCTCCGGAGCCTCGGGGGCCTGGACGACCGGGTCCTCCACGGCGACCGGCTCGGCGTGCGCCTCGGCGGCCGACTCCGGCAGCACCTCACGCTCGGCCTCCGCGGCGGCCGGTACGGCCTGGGCGGTCGGCGTCTCGGCCTCGGCGGCCCGGTTCCGGCCCGCACGCTCCCTGGGCGCTCCGGCCGGAGCCGAGGCCCGGCGGCTCGCCCGGCGGCGGTTACGGCCTCGGCCGGCCGAGGCCTCCGCCTCGGCGACACTGCTGTACAGCTCCTCGTCCGGCGCGAAGTCGGGGCCGGGCAGCGCGAGGGGCCCGGCGGCCTCGGCCGCGACCTCCGCCGCCGTCTCGACCGTCTGGACGTGCTCGATGTGCTCGACGGCCCCGTCGGCCGCGTGGGTCTCGTGCACCTCGTGGTCGTGCTCGTGGCCGTCGCCGCCGCGCCCGCGCTTCTTGCGCTTGCCGCCGCCACCGCCGGAGCTCGGCTGCTCCATGTGGACGATGACGCCACGGCCGTTGCAGTGCACACAGGTCTCGGAGAAGGACTCCAGCAGGCCCTGCCCGACACGCTTACGGGTCATCTGGACGAGCCCCAGCGAGGTCACCTCGGCCACCTGGTGCTTCGTACGGTCCCGCCCGAGGCATTCGAGCAGGCGGCGCAGCACCAGGTCCCGGTTGGACTCCAGGACCATGTCGATGAAGTCGATGACGATGATGCCGCCGAGGTCACGCAGCCGCAGCTGGCGGACGATCTCCTCGGCCGCCTCCAGGTTGTTCCTGGTGACCGTCTCCTCCAGGTTGCCGCCCTGGCCGGTGAACTTGCCGGTGTTGACGTCGATGACGACCATCGCCTCGGTCCGGTCGATGACCAGCGAACCGCCGCTGGGCAGCCAGACCTTGCGGTCCAGGGCCTTGGCGAGCTGCTCGTCGATCCGGTAGGTGGCGAAGACATCGACCTCGGAGGTCCACCTCGACAGCCGGCCGGCGAGGTCGGGAGCGACGTGCGAGACATAGCCGTGGACGGTGTCCCAGGCCTCGTCACCGCTGACGACGACCTTGGAGAAGTCCTCGTTGAAGATGTCGCGGACGACCCGGACGGTCATGTCCGGCTCGCCGTACAGCAGCGTCGGGGCGTTGCCGTTCTTCGACTTCTTCTGGATGTCCTCCCACTGCCCCTGGAGCCGTTCGACGTCGCGGCGCAGCTCGTCCTCGCTCGCGCCCTCGGCGGCGGTGCGCACGATGACGCCCGCGTCCTCGGGGACGATCTTCTTGAGGATGGTCTTCAGCCGGGCCCGCTCGGTGTCGGGCAGCTTGCGGCTGATGCCGGTCATCGAGCCCTCGGGGACGTACACGAGGTAGCGGCCCGGGAGGGAGACCTGGCTGGTCAGACGGGCGCCCTTGTGGCCGATCGGGTCCTTCGTCACCTGGACGAGCACGGACTGACCGGACTTGAGGGCGGACTCGATACGGCGCGGGCCGTTGGCCATGCCCAGCGCCTCGAAGTTGACCTCACCGGCGTACAGGACGGCGTTGCGCCCCTTGCCGATGTCGATGAAGGCGGCCTCCATCGAGGGCAGCACGTTCTGGACCTTGCCCAGGTAGACGTTGCCGACGTACGAGGTCGACTCCTCCTTGTTGACGTAGTGCTCGACGAGCACGCCGTCCTCCAGGACGCCGATCTGGGTGCGGTCGCCGTGCTGGCGTACGGCCATCACGCGCTCGACGGCCTCGCGGCGGGCGAGGAACTCGGCCTCGGTGATGATCGGGACGCGCCGGCGGCCCTGCTCACGGCCTTCCCGGCGGCGCTGCTTCTTGGCCTCCAGACGGGTCGAGCCCTTGATGGACTGCACCTCGTCGGACGGCTCGGACGGCTTGCGCGGCTCGCGGACCTTGACGACCGTGCGCTCCGGGTCGTTGTCGCCGGGCTCGGCGTCGGCGGCGGTGTCCCCGGCGCGGCGCCGGCGGCGACGGCGACGGCGGCTGCTGGAGGAGCCGCCGGCCTCGTCGTGGGCGTCCTCGTCGTCCTCTTCCTCCTGCTCGGCGGTGTCCTCGGCATCCTGCTCGGCCTGCTCGGCGGCGAGCTCGTCGCTGTCGGCGTCACCGCCCTCGCCGTCGGCGGCGTCACCGCGGCGACGGCGACGGCCTCCGCGGCGGCGACGGCGGCGGGAACCGGCCTCCTCGGCCTCGTCCTCACCGTCGCCGTCGGCGGCGTCCTCGACGTCGTCGGCGGGCTCCTCCGGCTCCTCGGCCTCGTCCTCGGCGGCGGGTCCGGTGACCGGGGTCTCCTCGACGGCACCCCGGCGGCGGCGCCGGCGGCGCGAACCACCGGTCTCGGCCTGCTCGGCCGGCTCCAGCGGGTACGGGGCGAGTTCCTCGGGCTCCTCCGTGCCGGCGGCCTCGGCGGCCGCTTCGGCGGCGGCCCGCTCCGGGGTCTGGAACTTCGGCTCGGTGAACACGGGCGCCTGGAACACGGCCACGGCGGGCCGGGCGGGCCGGCGCTGCGACTCCTCCTCGGCGGGTGTGGCCGCGGCGGCGGGCTCGGAGAACCCGACGGCGGCCTGCCGCACGACCCGGCGCCGGCGCCGCGGGGCCTCGGTCTGCGGCTCCTCGACGGCGGGGGCCTCGGTGGTGGAGGTGACGGCCGGGGCCTCGACGGCCTGCGGCTGAGCCGCGGCGGGGGCTTCGGCGGCGGTCTCGGGCGCACCGGCGGGCGCGGCGACCCGGCGGGTGGCGCGGCGCCGGCTGCGCGGCGCGGGCGCGGTGGGCTCCGCCTCGGGGGCGGCAGTGCCCTCGGCGGGCTCGTCTGCGGCCGCGACGGCCTCGGCGGGCTCCGCGACGGCGGCCGTGGGCGCGGTCTCGGCGACCGTCTCGGCCGCCACCGGGGCGCCGGAGGGCGCCGACGCCCGGCGGGTCGCCCGACGGCGGGTACGCGCGGCGGTCACGGTCTGTTCGCCGGCTTCGGCGGTCTCAGCGGTCTCGGCCGCCTCCTCGGCAACCGGAGCGGCCTCGGCAACCTCAGGGACCTCGGAAGCCGCGGAGGCCTCGACGGCCGCTTCCTTCTCGGCAGCCTCGGTGGGCGTGGAGACGCGACGTGTGGCGCGCCGACGCGTCCGGCGCGGGGCGGCCTCCTCGTCGCTCTGTACCGCGGTCTCGACGGCCTCAGCCGAAGGAGTGGCCTCGGCAGGCTCGGCGGCGGTCACGGGGAGGACGGTCTCGGCAGCCTCGGCGGCCTCGGCGCCCGTCGGGGAACCGGCGGGTGCCGACGCCCGGCGGGTCGCCCGACGGCGCGTACGCGCGGCGGGCGCGGCCTCCTGCCCTGCCGCGGCAGTCTCAGAGGCGTCCAGGGTCTCGTCCGTCTCCTCGGGAGCCTCTGCGGGCTCCGAGGGGAAGGACTCGGCGGCCGGTATGGCCGGCGTGGTGATCTCGGCCACCTCGGCCTCGGTCGCGGCGGGCGGTCCCGCGGGGCGGGACGCGGCACGGCGACGCCTGCGCGGCGGCAGGTTGTCGCTGGGGGTGGTCAGTTCGGAGCCCTCGGTGGGCTCGGTCGGTTCGAGCATGCGGGCGGTTCTCCCGTCAGGCTCCCGGGCGCCGCGCCTGGTCCGGCGTCGATCGGTTCGAGCGACCGCCGGTGACGTCCGCGGCTCGCGCGGTGCGCGGTGCCGCCGTGTGGGGCGCGGGCGCCGCACAGGAGCTCTCTGTGTCCTTGTCTCGCCGGTTCCGTACGCCTTGTCGCGGACGGCCTGGCGAAAGTCTTCTGGTCGGTGCGCTGCCCGACCCAGGTGGCTCCCGAGTACGAGGGCGGCGCTTCGACGTACGTCCTTCGCGGGACCTTCCTTACGCCGGCGCCGGCGCGGCGGCAGCGGGTTCGGCCTTCGAGAGGGCCTCCACTGCCTCGCGGTCGGGCGCGAGCGGGTCGGTCACCGTGCCGGTCTCTTCATCGAGCAGCCCCTGCGCCAGCCTGGTCACCGCTGCGGGGACCGGCGGCGCCAGGTCGGCCACGGCGCGGAGACCGGACAGGACGTCGTCGGGTCGTACGGCAGGCGTCACGTGCCGAACAACCAGCCGCAGTATCGCACAGGGCTGGTCGGTAGGCCTATCAGCCGTTTCAATGTGCGTTTCAAGTTGTACGACCGCGGGGCGGGCGTCGAAGGTCCGTACGCCGTTCTTGGTCATGCGCTGGACCTCTACTGCCTCGGCCGTGTTGAACGCGGCGACGGCCTGTCGGGCCTCCGCCGGGTCCAGGCCGGCCAGCCGCAGCTCCCATACGGAGGCGGTGAGCCGGTCGGCCAGTCCGGGCGTCCGCGCCTCGACCGCGTCGACGATGTCGAGCCCGGCGGGCAGGGACTCGTCGAGGAGGACGCGCAGTCGCTCCGGGTCGCGGGCTTCGGTGAGCGCGATCTCCAGGTACTCGGCCTCGCTGCCCGTGCCGGTGGGTGCGGCATTGGCGTACGACACCTTCGGGTGCGGTGTGAACCCCGCCGAGTAGGCCATCGGTACCTCGGCGCGGCGCAGCGCACGCTCGAAGGCGCGCTGGAAGTCACGGTGGCTGGTGAACCGGAGGCGGCCGCGCTTGGTGTAGCGCAGTCGGATGCGCTGCACCGCCGGTGCGGGCGGCGGGCCTTCGGGCTGTCGCTTGCCCAGTGTCGTCAGTCCTTCGTGGTTCTGGTGAGAGCAGCCGTACCGCGGGGGCCGTGCTGCCGTGTGCTGCTATCCATCAAGAGTACGTGTGTCGCGGCCGACGGGTTCCCGCCGGTCCACGGCCGCCGGCGGTGCCGGCTCGCCGAACAGGGCGCGGCGCAGGTCGGCGCGGGCCTGCCGGACGGCCCGGCCGAGGGCGCGCGTGATCTGGGCGGCGGGGCGCAGCACGAGGTCGCGTACGACGTGTCCGACCGGGGTGAGCACGGTCCGGTAGAGCCAGCGCGCGGGCTCCAGGAAGATCCACCGGAAGAGGGTCGCGAGAACCCGTCCGGCGGCGCGTGCTACGTATCCGGCGGCCCGCCAGGCGTGCCCGAGGGCCTGCCAGATCTCCCTGAGGACGATGCCGAGGACGTGGCCGACCGGGGTGAGGATCCACCGCCACAGGGCGACGGCGGGCAGGACGAGCAGCACGCGCGCGATCCAGTACAGGGCGGTGGCGAGCTGTTCCAACACCCAGGCGACGGCTTTGGCGACGGGTGTGAGGAGCCGGAGAACCGCGTGGCCGATCGGAGTGAGCACGCGCGCGTAGAGCCACACGAGGCCATGGCCGAGGGGGGTGAGCAGGTGGCGGTACAGCCAGATCAGCGGGACGACGAGGAGCACGTGCAGGAGCCAGCCGACGGCGCGGCCGACGGGGGTGAGGACGTACCGCCAGAGGAATCGCGCGACGGGAACGACGGCGTACTGCCACAGGAACCGTGCGACGGCGGCGAACGCGTCCCAGATCAGGCGTACCGGCAGCACCACCAGGAACACGAAGATGCGGACGGGGATCCTGATCGCGACGACGAGACACCCCTCGGGGTGCTCCGCCCGCGGTTGCGGTTGCCGCTGCTGCTGTTTCTGCATGTCCATGGCCGTAGAGACGCTATCGCGTGCCGCGCGGATGCGATCCGCCGCGCTTGATCACCGAACGGCGGCGACACGGTAACGGTTGTCCCGCACACGCCAATCTGGATGGAACCGGCCAGGGCGGCTTGATTTGCTGAGGGCCAGCCAAATCTTGATCCTTGGGGGACGAGTAATGAACTGGTACCTGGACGTTCTGAAGAAGTACGCGGTGTTCAACGGCCGTGCGCGCCGGCAGGAATACTGGATGTTCTTCCTGTTCAACCTGATCATCAGCATCGTGCTGGCGGTCATCGGGCGGGTCATCGGGTTCGCCGCCCTCGGCGCGATCTACAGCCTGGCGGTCTTCCTGCCCGGCCTCGCGGTCGCGGTCCGCCGGCTGCACGACACCGGCCGTTCGGGCTGGGCGGTCCTGGTCGGCATCATCCCGCTGGTCGGCTGGATCATCCTGCTGGTCTGGCTCGCCGCCGACAGCAAGCCGGAGCAGAACGAGTACGGCGACAACCCGAAGCAGGTGCCCGCCGTCTGACCCGCCATCACCCCGAAGGCCCGCCGGATCCGTCCGGCGGGCCTTCGCCTATGAGGCCGCGGACGATCCCTTCTCGCGTTCGGTCTGGAGGTGCAGGACCACGAAGACGACCCGGAGGAGGTCGTCGGGCAGGGCGCGCAGGTCCTTGGGGAGCGCGACACGGCGGGGGCGGGTGCCGAGGGCGTCGTACGAGAGGGCGAGCGGGCCGATCGCGCCGGCCCGGCCGCTGAACCTGGGGTGCTCTATGGCGTACGGCCCGACACGGCGCGGAATCCCGGACCATGCGGCGCAGTCGACGTCCCAGGTCCCGAACGTTCTCGGGACGCTGCCGAGGCGGCCGTACCCGATCTCGATGTCGCCGACCCACCGCAGCCGGCTGCCGAGCATGTCGTACTCGAGCGGATACGGTCCGAGCGCGTGGGGCCTGCCGCCCCAGCGGCCGTAGGTGAGGGGGACGTCCCCGATGGAGCGGAGCCTGCTGCCCAGCAGGTCGTAGCCCAGTTCAAGTTCCATGTCCGCCAACTCCCCCGTGTCTCACCGGCCTTCGGTCTCCCCGATTGTGCGGCCGGGCCGGTGGGCCTTCCATGGCGGTCGTGTCACGGTTTGGCCGCCGACGCGGTGCGGACGCCCGCTGGGCCATGAGCGTGGGGACCCGGGTCCCGGACGGAAGTCGGGGCGCAGCCGACCGGTGCCCTCGGCACGGTCGGCCGGCCTCGCCATCGACCTCGGCAGACCGCCGTCCCGTCCGGGGATCAGGCGCGTCGCGGCAGCACCCCGGCCGCGACGAGCGAGTCGTACAGCCGCTGCTGTTCCTCGTCGAGCCCGGAGTACAGCATGTGGTACGCCTCCTCCTCGCCCCGCACCATCTCGACCGGGTCCCAGCCGGCGCCGAGCGCCTCCATGACGTGGGCGCGCCGGGTCATCTCGTGCCCGGTGAGATCGACGACGAAGTCGACCGGTTCGGAGGGAAGGGCGGCATCAGAAGTGGACATACGACCGAAGTTAGGCAGGCAAGCCACCCGCGACAAGAGTCCGTGGGACACATCACAGCAGGTCATCGGCGCATTGCCCGGGCGATTCCGGCACAGCGGGACCCGGAAGTGCGGCCACAAACGGCCACCGGCCGCGGATTGGCCCGCGACCGGGCACAGCCCGTTTGAGAAGCTCGGCGTTCGCGCCGTGCTTCGAGGAGACGCCATGCAGGTAGCCGTGCTCACCTTCGACGGATTCAACGAACTCGACAGCTTCATCGCCGCCGCGCTGATCAACCGGTGCCGCAAGGACGGACTGGAGGCCTTCATCACCACGCCGACGCCGGTGGTCACGTCGATGAACGGCGTCGAGGTGACCGGGCAGCGCCCGATGGAGTTCGTGACCGAAGCCGATGTCGTGCTGATCGGCAGCGGGGTGCGGACGCGGGACGTGGTCGCCGACGGCCGGCTGATCTCCAGGCTGCCGCTAGCCCCTGCACGGCAGCTGATCGGCGCGCAGTGCTCCGGCGCGCTGGTCCTCGCCCGGCTCGGCCTGCTGGACACCATGCCCGCCTGCACGGACCGCAAGAGCAGGCCTTTCGTCGAGGCGTGCGGGGTCACCGTCCTGGACGCGCCGTTCCACGCCGAGGGAAACATCGCCACGGCCGGTGGATGCCTGGCCTCCCAGTACCTCGCCACCTGGGTGATCACCCGAACCCTCGGCGAGGACGCCGCGCGCGAGGTCCTCGACCACGTGGCCCCGGTCGGCGAGAACCAGGAAACGGTCGACCGCGCCCTGCGCGCCGTCCACACGGCGGAGCCCGCCCTGCACTGACACACCGTCCCCGCACCCGCCTCGGGCCTGATCGGGACGGACCGGCCGTGGCCCTTCCTTCGCCTGGTCGCCCCGGGCGGCGTCGGCTCAGGCGGGCGGTTCGGTCCCGGCCTGCTCGCTCACCATGTACCGCGCGTACCCCGGACGAAGCGCTCCAGCCGCTCGGTGTCATGGGCGTCGAACACGGCCGTGCTCAGCGGGTGCAGCTCGTCCGCGGCCCGCTGGAGACGCCCGGCGTCACGCGCCACGAGCACCACCTCGCCGCCGGCCGCCCGCACCTGCCGCGCGGTCTCCAGACCGATGCCCGCGCTGCCGCCCACCACCACGACCGTCTGCCCGGCCAGTTCTCCGCGCGCTCCACTGCGCTCATCACCGGGCACGACCGACGCCTCCGGTCTCCCGGGAGCCCCCGCCGGGCCCGCCGTCCAGCAGCCCGACGAACTCCTCGGTGGTGAGGACGGCATGGGCGTACAGGGGCGCGTTGAGGTCGAAGGTCGCGGTCATCTCCTCCCAGCTGAAGGAGGCGATGGCGTCCCGGACGAGGGTCACGTGGTACCCCAGCTCCTGGCCGTAGCGCGCGGTGGTGTCCACACAGGTGTTGGCGCGCATACCGATCAGCACGATCTTCCGGATGTGGTGCTGCTTGAGCATGAAGTCGAGGTCGGTGTTGGCGAAACCGCTGGAGCCCCAGTGCTGCCGTACGACGGTCTCGCCCTCGCGCGGCTGGAAGTCGGTGTGCCACTCGGCCCCCCAGCTGCCCTCGGCGAAGGTCTGCTGGGCGACGATGCGCCGCTGGGTCGGGGACAGGTGGTCCCATGTGACGTAGTCGCTCGGCGTCGTCCGGTGGTGCGGCACGACGAGCACGCGGAAGCCCTGGCCGCGGGCCGTGGCGAGCACGGTCCGCATATGGTCGAGGAGGCCTACGCCCTCCGCCACTTCCTTCGCCCTGGGCCACAACTTGCCGCCCTCGGAAAGGAAGTCGTTGTAAGGGTCGACGATCAGAAGAGCGGTTTCGTCCGGGGAGTAGCGCGCTTCGGAGGTCTCGGGGGTCATGGACGGTTCCCAACTGGTCCCCGCTGGTCAGCGACCGGATCTCTCGCTGCCGGGACACGGCACGCAGAGTACGGCCGACGGAGAGTACGGCCGACACCCGCCCCCAGCCGGGCCCTCCGCCACAGGGCCGCCGGCTCAGATCCCTCAGTCTGTCACTCCCCCGGCCGAACGGCATCCGGGCCACCGCCTCCCCCACCGGCCTGGTACGGCCCCAGGGACACGTCACCCCAGGGAGGGCGACGGCGTGATCGGTTCGAGGAGCCGCAGCGGCCTGTTGATCGCGTCGGACACGGGATCGTCACGAATCCGGGCCCGGGTTCAAGCACGGTCTCCGGCACCGGAACGACCGACCCGCAGGACTGGATCAACCACCCAGGTCGGCCAGCAAGCCGCGGATGCGCTGTTCGATCGCGTCGCGGATCGGGCGGACCGCGCCAACCCCCTGGCCGGCGGGGTCGTCGAGCTGCCAATCCAGGTACCGCTTCCCGGGGAAGACCGGGCACGTGTCGCCGCACCCCATGGTGATCACCACGTCGGATGCCTGCACCGCTTCCACCGTCAGCACCTTCGGAGTCTCGGCGGAGATGTCGATGCCGACTTCCTTCATCGCGTCGACGACGGCCGGGTTGACCGTGTCGGCGGGAGCGGAGCCCGCCGAGCGGACTTCGACCCGATCGCCCGCGAGGTGGGTGAGGAACGCGGCGGCCATCTGGGACCGCCCGGCGTTGTGGACGCAGACGAACAGCACGGACGGGCGCGGGGTGGCAGTGCTCATGGCAGGTGTCCTTCTGGGGAGGAGGCGGGCTCAGGGAGCGGACGGGGTGGGTTCGGGCTCGCCGTGAGGGATGACGATGTCCGTCTCGGTGGACGCCGGTCGACCGAACACCACCGCCAGCAGACCCAGGCCGACGGCGGCGCCGACCAGTTGCGCGGCGACGAAGGGAGCGACGGAGGCCGGGGCGATCCCCGCGAACGTGTCAGTGAAGGTCCGGCCGACCGTCACCGCCGGGTTCGCGAACGACGTGGAGGACGTGAACCAGTACGCGGCCCCGATCCAGGACGCCACCGCAGCCGGTGCGAGGTGGGCGCGATCGGTCCGGGCCAGGCCGAAGACCAGCAGGATGAGCCCGGCCGTGGCCACGATCTCGCCCAGCCACAGGTGGCCGGCGGAGCGGTCGTGCGTGGACCACTTCACCAACGGTTCGGCGAACATCGCATCGGCCAGCACCGCGCCGCCGATCGCGCCCAGGGTTTGGGCAGGGACGTACACGGCTACTTCGCGGGCGGTCATTCCGTCGCCGCTTTTCCGCCCCGTGAACCAGGCGGCCATGGTGACGGCCGGGTTGAAATGGGCCCCGGAGACCGGCCCGAACAGCGTGATCAGCACGGCCAGGCCGAAAACGGTGGCGAGCGAGTTCGCGAGCAGCTGCACGCCGACGTCCCGTGACAGTTCCGTCGCCTGGATGCCCGAACCGACCACCACCGCGACCAGCGCGGCCGTCCCGACCAGTTCGGCCACGGCACGCCGGCCAAGCGAAGCGCTCACGCGGTCACCCCGCCGGGCTCAGGAGTGGTCAGGAACGCGCCCAGGCGATCCAGGACGCCGGGAAGCACCCAGTAGTAGACCCAGGTCCCACGCCGCTCGCAGTCGATGAGTCCGGCCTGCCGGAGCAGCTTGAGATGGTGGGAGATCGTCGGTTGCGACAGCTCGAAGGCGGGCGTCAGCTCGCACACGCACACCTCGCCGCCCTCCCGCGAAGCGATCAACGAGAGCAGCCGCAGCCGGACCTGGTCGCCCAGCGCCTTGAACACCTTCGCCAGTTCGACGGCCTGGTCCTCGGCCAGCGGGGCGGAGGCCAGCCCCTGGCAGCAGGCACCGTCTGCCTCATGGCCGATCACCTCAAGCTCTTGTTTCGACATGCCTCTATGTTGACGTTCTTCGATACAAGGCGCAAGGTTGCATCAACGAACGTCAATACAAGCCGTTCCGGGGCCTGCCATGCCCCGTCATCCAGGAGTGAGTCATGAGCGAGCAGCCCACTGAACTGCGGGAGACCGTCCGCCGGCGGTACGCCGCCGCAGCCGTGAAGGTCACCGAGGGCGGCACCGCCTGTTGCGGACCGCAGCCGGTCGAGGTCGACGAGAACTTCGGCTCCACGCTCTACGCCGCCGACGAACGCGACATCCTGCCCGCCGAAGCCGTCGCCGCCTCCCTCGGCTGCGGCAACCCGACCGCCGTGGCCGATCTCCACGAAGGCGAACGCGTCCTCGACCTCGGCTCCGGCGGCGGCATCGACGTCCTGCTGTCCGCCCGCCGCGTCGGCCCCACGGGCAAGGCGTACGGCCTCGACATGACCGAAGAGATGCTCGCCCTGGCCCTCACCAACGCGAAGAAGGCGGGCGCGACGAACGTCGAGTTCCTCAAGGGCACCATCGAGGCCATCCCGCTGCCCGCGAGCACCATCGACGTCGTGATCTCCAACTGCGTGATCAACCTGTCGACCGACAAGGCGGCGGTTTTCGCCGAGACGTTCCGTGTCCTGACCCCCAACGGCCGCATCGGTGTCTCGGACGTGGTCGCCGACGACGCCCTGTCCCCCGCCCAGCGCGCGGAGCGCGGCGACTACGTCGGTTGCATCGCCGGCGCCCTGTCGTTCACCGAGTACCGCGAAGGCCTTGAGGCGGCAGGGTTCGTGAACGTCGAGATCACACCCACGCACGCCGTGGCCGACGGCATGCACTCCGCCATCGTCCGCGCCACCAAGCCCCAGACCGAGACGCAGGCATCCCGGACGACCGGTTCGGCCAACGCGTGCTGCGGCGTCAACGCCTGCTGCACACCCGCCGAGACTTCCGCCGACCCCGGCATCACCGTCACAGAGGCGAAGACCGTATCCGGCTGCGGCTGCCAGAACTGACCCGCGCCGGCACCTCACTCACTTCAGTGCCCGTGTCCGCTGGTCGCGGCCGAGCGCCTCGCTCACGTCAGTGGGGCACGGCGCCGGCGCAGGTGTTCGCGGTAGGGGTCGACGAGGGTGGGCCGGTAAGCGGGGGCGATGCGCAGGGCCTGGGGTTCGGGCATGCGGGCGTAGCGCTTGACGGTGTTCAGGGCCAGGGCCAGGCCCAGGCGGCGGGAGCAGTCGAGCAGGCCGACGCCCTGGCTGAGGAGATCGTGGATTTTGTTCCAGCGTTCGCGGGTACTCTGCTCGCGTACTCCGCCGGGGCGGGGCGGGTTGATGGTGGCCCAGCATCCGTCGTGCGCGCGGACCTCGAGCAGAACTTTGTCGCAGAGATTCCGCCAGAGGTGCCATCGGTCGCTGACCTGCACCGCGTCGGGCAGAGCCCGGCGGACGGCCTCGGCGTAGGGGGCCGAGCCGTCCCGGCACACCACCTCGACACCGCTGCCGTGCTCGCGCAGCCAGGACTCCAGGGTGGCCGCCTCGCGGTCGGGCAGGACCGCGACGCGTCGGCCAGTCTCGGCATCCGTGATGATCGTGGCGTAGCGGTGGCGGCGGCGCAGGGCGAAATCGTCCACGCCGATCACCCGCGGGATGGCCTGCTGCGGCAGCGGCAAGCGCCGTAGATGGCGCAGCGCGGTGCTGCGGGAAACGGGCACGGCCAGCAGGCCGGCGAGGCGTGCGGCCGCCCGGCCGCATAACTCCCGCGCCACCTTGGGATATCTGCCAGGCAAGCCGCACCGTGCGGCGCTGATGGCGCTTCAGCACCCCGGGAATCTGCTCACGGAAGGTCTGCCGCCGGCAGCCCAGAACCGGACAGACCAGCCGCCGTACGTGCAGGTGGACGACGACCTGGCGGCCGTCGACCGGCACGTCCGCCACCATCCGGTGGTGATACCCGTGCACCTTCGCCGTCGGCCTCCGGCACACCGGGCACGGCACCGCCTCCCCCCGGGTGCGGGCGGTGACCACCACCGCTTCACCTCCGTCCGTCACGTCCTCGACGACCGCCGCCGACAGCCCGGAAAACACCGTCCCCATAAGGGAGTTGACATCCATCACAAGATCATGATCGCGGATGGCTACTCGACGTCACCACCGACTACGGGCCAGAGGCGAACGTTTTACAGTCCCGCGCGTAGCGAGCGGGGCAGGCCGAAG
This sequence comes from Streptomyces sp. NPDC005866, assembly GCF_040629895.1. Lineage (NCBI taxonomy): Bacteria > Bacillati > Actinomycetota > Actinomycetes > Kitasatosporales > Streptomycetaceae > Streptomyces > Streptomyces sp. NPDC005866. The sequence continues at coordinate 16,218 of NZ_JBEXWP010000031.1, read as the reverse complement.
CGGGGGAGCAGGCCGTTGTCGACGAAGCGGGTCAGCGCCGAGACGCGGTGGCCGGACAGGGTGAGGACGAGCAGTCCGTGGGCGTGCGCGATCGGCGTCCTCGGATCGACGAGGTAAACGCCGTACGCGGGCTGGCCGTTGGCGTGCGTGGGCACCAGCCGGAAGCGGCGGCCGTCGCGCAGCGCCACCGTCCTCAGGAAGTGACCGATGGCCTCCAGTCCCTGGTACTCGTAGGGCAGCGGCGGCATCGTCAGCCACGCGTCGTCGGTGAGCAGAGCGAGGATCGCGTCGACGTCGGCGCGTTCGAAGGCGAGGGAGAAGTCGTCAACGAGCTTGCGCTCGCGGGGTGAGTACGGCAGCTCCGCCTCGGCGTGGGCGTCCGCGGGCAGCCGGGTCGCGAGCGTGGCGCGGGCCCGTTTCAGCGCGCTGGTGACCGAGTCGACGCTGGTGTCGAGCATTCCGGCGACCTCGGCCGCGCGGAAACCGAGCACGTCCCGCAGGACCAGCACCGCCCGCTGCCGGGGCGGCAGGTGCTGCAGCGCAACGAGGAACGCCAGGGAGACCGCCTCCTTGGTCTCGTAGTGGGCCTCCGGTCCGGGCGCGGCGTCCGGCAGCCCGGCGAGCAGCACGTCCGGATAGGGCTCCAGCCAGCTGGGGTCGCCGCGGCGGGTGGGTTCGGGCAACGGAACCTCCAAGCGGTACGCCGAGCCCTCGCCGGGCCGGCGGCTGCCGTCCCGCAGCGCGTTCAGGCAGCGGTTGGTGGCGATCCGGTACAGCCAGGAGCGCAGCGACGACCGCTCCTCGAACCCGTCGAGCCCGCGCCAGGCCGCGAGCAGGGTCTCCTGCAGCAGGTCCTCGGCGTCTTGCACCGAGCCCAGGATGCGGTAGCAGTGCACCTGCAGCTCGCGCCGGTAGGGCTCGGTGAGCTCACGGAACGCCTGCCCGTCGCCCGCCCGCGCCCGCTCCAGCGTGCGCGTCGACATGGGCATCGGCATCGGCGTCTCCTCGCTCGGCATTACGTCGCCTCCCAGGCTCCGGTTCGTCGAGGGTTCGGGCAGTTCGGGTCCGTCGACAGTTATGACACCCACGGCGGCCGAAACTGGGCGCCGAATCCCGACCGTCCGCGGAATTCACAGCCGATCGCAGAATCCACGACCGTTCGCCGCCCAGTTTCCGGGCCACCCCGTGTCTCCACCACCGACAGCACGACTGCAGACACACGGCGACGGGAGCACCAGTGAACAGCAACGAGAAGTCCGTCACGGCGGCGCAGCGGTGGACGCTCGCGCTGGCGTCGGTGGGTTCGTTCATGGTCGTCCTCGACCTGCTGGTGGTGGCCACGGCGCTGACCGCGATCCAGCACGACCTGCATGCGTCGATCGAGGACCTGGAGTGGACGATCAACGCGTACACCCTCAGTTTCGCGGCCCTGCTGATGACCGCGTCGTCGCTCGGCGACCGCTTCGGCCGCAGGCGGTTGTTCGTCGCCGGGCTCGCACTATTCGCCATGGCGTCGGCCGCATGCGCGCTGGCCCCCAGTACCGGCACCTTGATCGCGGCGCGCGCCGTCCAGGGCATCGGCGCGGCGACCGTCATGCCGCTCGCCCTGGCCCTGCTGAACGCCGCGTTCCCGCCCGAGCGGCGCGGCTGGGCGCTCGGCATCTACGGCAGCGTCACCGGCCTCGCGGTGCTGCTCGGCCCGGTCCTGGGCGGCGTGATCACCGAGGGACTGGCCTGGCAGTGGATCTTCTGGCTGAATGTTCCAGTCGGCCTGGCCGCGATCCCCTTCGTGTTCGCCCGGATCAAGGAGGGCTTCGGCCAGGGCACGGCGGTGGACTTCCCGGGCCTGCTGCTCTTCACCCTGTCCGCGTTCGGGCTCGTATGGGGCCTGGTCAGGGCGGATGCAGCGGGCTGGGGCAGCGCGGAGGTGACGGGCGCACTGGCCGGGGGAACGGTCCTGGTCGTTGTCTTCCTGGTGTGGCAGTCCCGGGCCCGTACGCCGATGCTGCCGCTGCGGCTGTTCCGGTCCCGGGCGTTCTCGGCGGGCAATGCAGTGATGTTCCTGCTCAGCGGCTCGATGTCCGCCTCGGTGTTCTTCATCGCCCAGTATCAGCAAGTCACCCTGGGCCAGGGCCCGTTGGGCGCCGGACTGCGGCTGCTCCCGTGGGGCACCTTCGTGGTCCTGCTCGCCTCGCGCACCGGAGCACTCGCCGACCGCTGGGGCGAACGCTCTCTCGTCGTCGCCGGCCTCGCCCTGCAGACCATCGGCACGGCCTGGATCGCCCTGATCGCCGCCCCGCACCTCTCGTACGCGCCCCAGGTCATCCCGCTGAGCCTCGCGGGCATCGGCTTCGCCCTGGCGATCCCTGCCGTCACCAAAGCGGTGGTCAGCACCAGCGCACCCGCCGACATCGGCAAGGCCTCCGGCGCCTACAGCACGATGCGCCAACTCGGCGGGGCCTTCGGCATCGCGATCACCGCCGCGGTCTTCGCCGCCACCGGTGGCTACACCTCCGCCGCGGCCTTCAGCGACGGCTTCGGAGCGGCGATGACGGTGGCCGCCGGCCTCGGCGTCGCCGCAACGCTGGCGGGCACCTTGCTGCCGCCCCCGCAGCGACCGGCTCTGCGCGCCCCGACGGGAGCACCGGCCGACGCAGACCGGGTGGACATCTCGTAAAAGAGCGTTTTGTCACGCCAGTAGTGTTTGGTTCGATGTTCAGGTGTCGCGCCGGTTCAGGGTGGATTTGCGGGTGAGTCGTCGGGTTAGGTCGATCATCGCGACGTGGATTATGGCTTCGGAGCGGTGTGAGTGGGTCTCGTAGTCGCGGCGAGGCGCACTCAACCACGCACGCCGGGATGAGAAAGGCGCCGGGCGGTTGCGGCTACGGGAGGCGCCGGACGCGCTGGAGGACCGGCATGGGCATCGTCAACTTGTGGGGATGGCGCGTTGTTGAGGGTGCGGCAGTTCATGGTGGGGCCGGATGGCAGCCCTGGTTCAGCCCGCTGTGGGCGGTGCGGTGACGCCGGTGACGCGCTCCCAGCCGCCGAGCCTCCAGGGGGCGGCAGGGGCGTTCTCTGCGTCTCCTGCACGATGCCCGCCGCCCACGCTGCGTACAGAGCGCCCTCAGGGCAGCAGCCGCCTTGTCCTCGCCGCCATCCTCCAGGACCTCCATAATCCGCCGCAACGCCTCACTCACGTCAGTGAGCGTGTCCGCTGGTCGGGGCGTCCTTCCTGACCGTCAGCGGCAGCAACTTCTTGCCGCTGTTGCTTACTTGTGGCCAAGTATCCATCTGCGGGCACACCCCGCAGTCGAAACAAGGCGTCCAGCGGCAGTCCTCGACCTCCGTCTCGTCGAGGGCGTCCTGCCAGTCCTCCCAGAGCCAGTCCTTGTCCAGGCCCGAGTCGAGGTGGTCCCAGGGGAGGACCTCCTCGTAGGTGCGCTCGCGGGTGGTGTACCAGTCGACGTCCACGCCGAAGTCGGCCAGGGTCTTGTCGGCGCAATCCATCCAGCGGTCGTAGGAGAAGTGCTCGCGCCAGCCGTCGAAGCGGCCGCCGTCCTCGTAGACCGCGCGGATCACGGCGCCGATGCGGCGGTCGCCGCGGGAGAGCAGGCCCTCGACGATGCCGGGCTTGCCGTCGTGGTAGCGGAAGCCGATCGAGCGGCCGTACTTCTTGTCGCCGCGGATCTTGTCCCGGAGCTTTTCGAGGCGCGCGTCGGTTTCCTCGGCGCTCAGCTGCGGGGCCCACTGGAAGGGGGTGTGGGGCTTGGGGACGAAGCCGCCGATCGAGACCGTGCAGCGGATGTCGTTCTGCCCGGAGACCTTGCGGCCCTCCGCGATCACCTTCATCGCCATGTCGGCGATCTGGAGGACGTCCTCGTCCGTCTCCGTCGGCAGGCCGCACATGAAGTACAGCTTCACCTGGCGCCAGCCGTTGCCGTAGGCGGTGGAGACCGTTCGGATCAGATCGTCCTCGGAGACCATCTTGTTGATGACCTTGCGCATGCGCTCAGAGCCGCCCTCGGGGGCGAAGGTCAGGCCTGAGCGGCGGCCGTTGCGGGTCAGCTCGTTGGCCAGGTCGACGTTGAAGGCGTCGACTCGGGTGGAGGGGAGGGAGAGGCCGATCTTGTCTTCCTCGTAGCGGTCGGCCAGGCCCTTCGCGATGTCGCCGATCTCCGAGTGGTCCGCGGAGGACAGGGAGAGCAGCCCGACCTCCTCGAAACCCGTCGCCTTGAGGCCCTTGTCGACCATGTCGCCGATGCCGGTGATCGAGCGCTCGCGGACCGGGCGGGTGATCATGCCGGCCTGGCAGAAGCGGCAGCCTCGCGTGCAGCCGCGGAAGATCTCCACCGACATGCGCTCGTGGACGGTCTCGGCCAGGGGGACCAGTGGCTGCTTCGGGTACGGCCATTCGTCCAGGTCCATGACCGTGTGCTTGCTGACCCGCCAGGGGACGCCCGACCTGTTGGGGACCACGCGGGCGATACGGCCGTCGGCCAGGTACTCCACGTCGTAGAAGGCCGGGATGTAGACGGCGCCCGTCTTCGCCAGGCGGAGGAGGACTTCCTCGCGGCCGCCGGGGCGGCCCTCCGCCTTCCACCCGCGGATGATCTTCGTCATGTCGAGGACGGCCTGCTCGCCGTCGCCGATGATCGCCGCGTCGATGAAGTCGGCGATCGGCTCGGGGTTGAAGGCCGCGTGGCCGCCGGCCAGCACGATCGGGTCGTCCAGCCCACGGGCGCGGGACTCCAGGGGGATGCCCGCCAGGTCCAGGGCCGTGAGCATGTTCGTGTAGCCGAGTTCCGTGGAGAAGCTCAGGCCCAGGACGTCGAACGCGCTGACGGGCCGGTGGCTGTCCACCGTGAACTGCGGGACGCCGTGCTCGCGCATCAGCGCCTCCAGGTCCGGCCACACGCTGTACGTGCGCTCGGCGAGGACGCCCTCCTGCTCGTTGAGGACCTCGTAGAGGATCATGACGCCCTGGTTGGGCAGACCGACCTCGTACGCGTCCGGGTACATCAGCGCCCAGCGGACATCGCAGTCCTCCCACGGCTTGACCGTGGAGTTGAGTTCACCGCCGACGTACTGGATCGGCTTCTGCACATGCGGGAGCAGAGCTTCGAGCTGCGGGAACACAGACTCGGCGACCTGAGCGGCGGCTTCGGCAGGCATCTCGCGGACCTTTGTGAGGTGACTGGGGGCACCCCCGGCCGAAGGCTGGGGGAAGGGTGACCATCAAGCGTAACCCGCTCAGCGGCCTCCCCCGTACGCCCGGATCACAGTCCGTACGGCCGGATCACGGTCCGTACCCTCGGATCACAGTCCGTACGCCCGGGAACAGTCCGTACGCCCGGAACAGTCCGTGCGCCCGGATCACACCGGCGCCTCGTCCTTGATCTCCTTCCAGGCCTGGGGCAGCTCCGCCTCCACCGCCGCCGCACGCTGCTCCTCACGGCCGTACAGCAGCCCGTACGTGAACGCGCTCTCCCCGGCCGCGTGGGCCACCGCGGACAGTTCGCGCAGGGTCTCGCGGGCCATCACGCTGTCCTGGTGCTCGCCGAGCATGCTCTGCAGCGACTTCATGGACTTGACCATGGTCTTGGCCGGCTTGCCGAGCGCGGGGCGGGCCGCCTCGGCCGCGTAGCGGGTGCGCTTGGACTTCTTGCGGGCCTCGTGCAGGCCGAGGTCGCGGTCGCGGCCGGGGGGCTGTGCCATGGCCGTCTCGATCAGGTCGGTCACCTTCGCGAAGTCCTTGTGCACGGCCTTGGCGAGCACCTTCTTCGGGTTCCCGGTGGCCGCCTTCAGCAGCGGCGGGTCGGCGATGAGGGCGTCCAGGGTGTCCAGCAGGGTCAGATAGCGCTTGGAGTCCAGTACACCGAGCAGCCGGCCCCGGGAGCCGCGCTCACCGGCCTCGGCCCAGGCGCGCAGACGGTCGTGGATGGGACCGGAGACGAGGGTGCGGGGGACTTCGTCCAGGGCCGTCATCAGGCGTTCGGCGAGGACCTCCAGGTCGCGGCCCACGCCCAGTTCGCCTGCGAGCCACTTCAGTTCGTCCGCGATCGGGTCGGTGACCTCCCGGTCGAGGACCTTGCGGAAGGAGCGGAAGGTGCTGCGCAGCCGGCGGGTGGCCACCCGCATGTCGTGGACGCCCTCCTCGGCGTTCAGGCGTACGGCCGGGTCGAGCTCGACGATCGCGTCCCGCTGGGCGCGGACGTAGGCGAGGACGTGATCGCCGGCCGTGACGGGTTCACCGGCGTCCGGCTTCGGCGGGTGCGGTTTTCCGCCCTTGGTCTCGGCCAGTGCCCGGGCCAGCTTCGAGGGGGACTTCGACGGCCGTACGCCCGCCTTGCCCAACCGTTTCTCCACCTTGTCGAGGAAGGCCGGGTCGACGCCGTCGGCCAGTTCCACCTCGATCTCGGTCCACTGGGCCGTGCCCGCGCCGCCGAAGAGCCGTTCGGCTTGGACGCGGTCGACGCTCACCTCGGCGAGCAGGGCGCCGTCCGCGTCGACGAGGTGCCGGATCTCGCGTGTGGTGCGCAGCCGGATCACCGGGACCAACTGGCCCTCGCGGACCCGGGAGCGGGTCAGCTTGGCCAGTTCGTCGGGGACGGTGTCGGAGAGTGGGGCGTGGATCTCGTCGCGGATGCCCGGGGCCACCGGGAGTTTGAGGTGCCAGCCGGCGTCGTTGCCTCCGGTGCGGCGGCGCAGGGTGACTCCGGCCGAGGCCAGGCGTAGGTCGGAGGTGTCGTAGTAGGTCGCGTCGAGTTCGGCGGTGCCCTTGTCGACGACGTTCGCCACGCCGGCGACGCCGGTCAGGTCGGGCAGCCCGCTCTCATCGGATTCGTACTTGCGCTCGATTTCACGCTTCGCGTCCGCCATGAACCGAATCTAATGGCCCGGGCGCCCCAAGGACAGCGGCCGAAGTAGGTAAATGGGAAGAAACATACAAATGAGGGTGAGGTGAACACACCGGGAACGGCGCGTTCACCTCACCTCGGGCCGTCCGGCTATGCCGACATCGGGCGCTGCACCCTGATCGACTGCAGCAGCCCCACCGCCACCCACACCGCGAACATCGACGTGCCGCCGTACGACACGAACGGCAGCGGCAGGCCGGTGACCGGCATGATGCCGAGGGTCATGCCGATGTTCTCGAACGCCTGGAACGCGAACCAGGCCACGATCCCCGCGGCCACGACCGTGCCGTACAGCTCGGTCGTCTCGCGGGCGATACGGCAGGCGCGCCACAGGACGACGCCGAGGAGGACGATGATCAGGCCCGCGCCGACGAAGCCCAGTTCCTCCCCCGCGACCGTGAAGACGAAGTCCGTCTGCTGCTCCGGGACGAACTGGCCGGTGGTCTGCGACCCGTGGAACAGGCCCGCGCCGGTCAGGCCGCCGGAGCCGATGGCGATACGGGCCTGGTTGGTGTTGTAACCGACGCCCGCGGGATCGAGGTTCGGGTTGGCGAAGGCCGCGAAGCGGTTGATCTGGTACTCGTCCAGGATGTGCAGCTGCCAGACCGCGATCGCGCCCAGCAGCCCCGCCGCGAGCAGGCCGAAGACCCAGCGGTTGGAGGCGCCGGAGGCGAGCAGCACGCCCAGCACGATGATCACCATGACCATGACCGAGCCGAGGTCGGGCATGAGGAGCACGATCAGGACCGGTACGGAGGCCAGGCCGAGGGCCTGCAGAACCGTGCGGTGGTCGGGGTACTTCTTGTCGCCGGCGTCGACCCGGGCCGCCAGCATCATCGCCATCCCCAGGATGATCGTGATCTTGACGAACTCGGACGGCTGGAGCGAGAAGCCGCCGCCGAGCACGATCCAGGAGTGCGCGCCGTTGACGGTGGAGCCCAGCGGGGTCAGTACGGCGAGGATGCCGAGCAGCGACAGGCCGTAGAGGATCGGCACCGCGTTGCGCAGCTGGCGGTGGCCGATCCAGACGGTGGCGATCATCAGGGCCAGTCCGATACCGGTGTTCATCAGGTGCCGGATCAGGAAGTAGTACTGGTCGCCCTGGTTGATCTCGGTGCGGTTGCGGGTCGCCGAGAACACCAGCAGCGAGCCCAGCAGGGACAGCGCGAGGGCCGCCATCAGCATCGGCCAGTCCAGGCGGCGGGCCAGCGAGTCCCGGGCGAACAGCCGGGTCCAGCCGGCCCGCGCCGGGCCGTACCCGGAGACGGAGAAGCTGTTGACGCCGGTCATGCCGAGCACCTCCGGCTCGAAAGGCTCGTCATGTGAGCATCCTCCGGCTTCCCCTCTTTCGAGGTCGCCTGCGGGTGTTGCGGTTGCCGGTCGAGGGTGAGGCCGTGGTGGCCGGCGTCTGCTGGCCGTTGGCGGGGTTGTTGCCCTGCTGGCTCGCCTGGAAGTCCTTCGCCGGGTCCTTGGAGATCTTCGGGGCGGCGATGGTGCCGTCCGTGCGGACCTTCGGCAGGCCCTGCTGCGGGGTGTAGAGCAGTGCCTTCGACTTGTCGATGGAGCCGTCGGCACCGACGCCGTACATCGCGCTGTAGATGTTGCGGACCGCCTCACCGGAGGCACCGGAACCGGTACCGGCCTGGGCGATCGTCATGACGACCGTGTAGTCCTTGGAGTAGGTGGCGAGCCAGGAGGTGGTCTGCTTGCCGTAGACCTCCGCGGTACCGGTCTTGGCGTGCAGCTCGATCTTGTCCTGCGGCCAGCCCTGGAACTTCCAGGCCGCGGTACCGCTGGTGACGACGCCGGCGAGGGCCTTGTCCATGCCCTGGAGCGTGGCCTGGGTGATCGGGAGCCTGGCCTTGACCTTCGGCTTGATCTCCTTGACCGTCTTGCCGTCGGCGCTGACGACCGCCTTGCCGATGGTCGGGACGTACTCGGTGCCGCCGTTGGCGAGCGCCCCGTAGATCATGGCCTCCTGGATCGGCGTGACGAGGGTGTCGCCCTGGCCGATGGAGTAGTTGATCGAGTCGCCCTCACGCATCTTGTTGCCTTCGAGGCAGTTCTCGTAGGCGATCCTCTCGACGTAGCTGCCGTCCTTCTTCCCGGACTTGCACCAGGAGTCCTTGTTGGCCTTCCAGTAGTCGAGCTTCCACTGGCGGTCGGGGACCCGGCCGGTGACCTCGTTGGGCAGGTCGAGGCCGGTCTCCTTGCCGAGGCCGAACTGGTGCGCGGCCTTGAAGAAGTAGTCCTTCGGCTGGCCCGGCTTCGGGTTGATGCCGCCGTCCCTCTTCCACTCGCGGTCGGCGAGGCCGTAGAAGACGGTGTCGCAGGAGACCTCCAGGGCGCGGCCCAGGGAGATGGGGCCGAAGTTCTCGCCCTCGAAGTTCTTGAAGACCTGGCCGCCGACCGAGTACGAGCTGGTGCAGGGGTAGCCGCCGTCCCACACGTAGCCGGCCTCGACCGCGGCGGCCGTGGAGACCACCTTGAACGTCGAACCGGGCGCGGACTGACCCTGTATGGCCCGGTTCAGCAGCGGGTAGTCGGAGTTCTTGCCGGTGAGGGCCTGGTAGTCCTTGGCGGAGATGCCGCCCACCCAGACGTTCGGGTCGTAGTTCGGCGCGGAGGCCATGGCGACGATCCGGCCGGTCTTGGCCTCCATCACGACGACGGCGCCGGAGTCGGCCTTGTAGTTCTCCTGGGTGATCTTGTCGTACTGCTGGCGGGCGGCCTTCATGGCCCTGTCCAACTCGTACTCGGCGACGCGCTGGACGCGGGAGTCGATGCTGGTGACCAGGTTGGAACCGGCTTCGGCGGCGTCGGACTTGGCCTTGCCGATGACCCGGCCGAGGTTGTCGACCTCGTAGCGGGTGACACCGGCCTTGCCGCGCAGTTCCTTGTCGTACTGGCGCTCCAGGCCGCTTCGGCCGACCATGTCGGAGCGCAGGAAGGGCGAGTCGGTGTTCTGGGCCTGCTGGATCTCGGTGTCGGTGACCGGGGAGAGATAGCCGAGGACCTGGGCGGTGTTGGACTTGCCGGGGGCCGGGTAGCGGCGTACGGCCTCGGGCTCGGCGGTGATGCCGGGGAAGTCCTCGGCGCGCTCGCGGATCTGCAGGGCCTGCTTGGCGGTGGCCTCGTCGGTGATCGGGATCGGCTGGTAGGGGGAGCCGTTCCAGCAGGGCTGGGGGGTCTTGGAGTCGCAGAGCCGGACTTTCTGCATGACTTCCGTGGGGCTCATCCCCAGGACGCCCGCGAGCTTGGTGAGGACCGCCTTGCCGTCGTCCTTCTGCTTGAGCAGGTCGGTACGGGACGCGGAGACGACCAGCCGGGTCTCGTTGTCCGCGATGGGGACTCCGCGCGCGTCCAGGATCGAGCCGCGTACCGCGGGTTCGACGACCTGCTGGACGTGGTTGCCGGAGGCTTCCTTCTGGTATGCGGCGCCCTCGCGGATCTGCAGGTACCACAGGCGGCCGCCGAGGGTGCCGAGCAGGGAGAGGACGAGGATCTGGATCACGACGAGACGGATCTGGACCCGTGGGGTCCGACCGGTCTCGGGAATATTGGTCACTGGGCTGCCTCCCCCTCTCAGTGATGTGTGTCTGTGTCATGTACGACGAAGCTGTGTGCCCCGCCGGGTCGCCGCGTGACCTCAAGCCGAGTGAACTCCCGTGCCCTCACAGCCGCTTGACCCCCTTGATGCGGCCGACGCGGACGCTGCGGGAGCGGGCCCTGGCCTTCAGGGAGCCGAGGCGGCCGCGCTGGCCGCCGACGCGCAGTCCGGTGCCCGAGGAGAGCCAGCCGGAGGAGATGTCGCCGGCCTTGGTGCCGGAGTTGGCCTCCGTCAGCGGGTCGTTGTCGGCGCGGCGGGCCAGGGCCATGATGCCGGGGACCACGAACGGGGCGAGCAGCACGTCGTAGAGGGCGGCCGTGATCAGCAGACTCGTCATGCCGACATGGCGGGCGGCGGTGTCGCCGACCAGGGCGCCGACCCCCGCGTACATCAGGGTCGAGCCGATGGCGGCGGCGACCACGACGGCCATCGGCCCGGTCGCGGACTTCAGCCGGCCGTTGTCCGGCTTGATCAGGCCCGCGAAGTAGCCGACGACGCACAGCACCAGGGCGTAGCGGCCGGCCGCGTGGTCGGCGGGCGGGGCGAGGTCGGCGAGCAGTCCGGCGCCGAAGCCGACGAGGGCGCCGCCCACATGGCCGTACACCATGGCGAGGGCGAGGACGGTGAGCAGCATCAGGTCGGGGACGGCGCCGGGCAGGTGCAGGCGGGCGAGGACGCTCACCTGGAGCACCAGGGCGACGACGACCAGGGCGGAGGAGAGCAGGATCCGGTTGACACGCATGGGGATTGAGCTCCTACTGCTGCTGGCCGGTGGTGTTGGTCGCGTTCGCGCTCGCGTTCGCGGACGGGGTGACCGTGACGGTCACCGTCGGGGTCGGTGTCGGTTTGGGTTTGGCCGGGAGCACCTCGTCGCGCGGATCCTTCTTCGGTGCCTCGACGACCACGCCGACGATGTCGAGCTTGGTGAAGGACACGAACGGCGTGACGTACAGGGTGCGGGTGAGGCCGCCGTTGGAGGGGTCGACGCTGGAGACGGTGCCGACCGGGACGCCGGGCACGAAGGGCCGGTCGGCCTGGGAGCCGAAGGTGACGAGCCGGTCGCCCTTCTTCACCTCCGCCTTGCCGTTGAGGAGTTCGACGCGCAGCGGGCGGTCGCCCTGTCCGGAGGCGAAGCCGAGTTCGTCGCTGCCCTCCATGCGGGTGCCGACGGTGAAGTCGGGGTCGTTGGCGAGCAGCACGGTGGAGGCGCCCGGCCCGACGGTGGTCACGCGGCCGACCAGGCCGTTGCCGTTCAGCACGGTCATGTCCCGTTTGATGCCGTCGTTGGCGCCGACGTCGATGGTGATGGTCCAGGAGAAGCCCTGCGCCGACCCTATGGCGATGACCTGGGCCCCCTTGATGCCGTACTGGCCGTCGCCGGCCATCTTCAGCATCTTGTCGAGCTGGTTGAGGCGGCTGCGGTTGCGGTCGTCGCTGCCGAGCTTCGCCTTGAGGGTCGCGTTCTGCCTCTCCAGACGGGCCAGCCGGTCGTGCCGGACTCCGGAGTCGCGGACGGCGGAGACGGCGTTGCCCACCGGGTTCACCGCCGTCGACATGCCGTTCTCGATCGGGCCGAAGACCGCTGCCGCGGCCTGCCGGGCGCCGTCGACCGGGGAGTTCCTGCCGCCTCGGATGTCCACCGTGATCAGCGCGAACGCGATGGCGATCAGCAGCACCAGGAGCAGCCGGCTCTCTTTCGTGTCCCTCACGTGCGGCGGCCGTGCCTTCCTCAATAGGAACTTGCGTGCTTGTTTTGTGAGTCGGGGGGAAGTCGGGGGCGGAGCTCGTGCGTGTGAGCCTATGCCTCCATATCAACGATCCGCCGCACGAGAGGAGACATCTCGTACGGCGGAATCGAAGAGTTACGTCATCTGCGAGGCTGGGCGTCCAGGACCTGCTGCAGCGCCTCGAACTCCTCGACGCACTTGCCCGAGCCGAGCGCCACGCTGTCCAGCGGGTCCTCGGCGATGTGGATCGGCATGCCGGTCTCCCGGCGCAGCCGCTCGTCCAGGCCGCGCAGCAGTGCTCCGCCGCCGGTCAGAACGATTCCCCTGTCCATGATGTCGCCGGACAGCTCCGGCGGGCACTTGTCGAGAGTCGTCTTGACGGCGTCGACGATCGCGTTGACCGGCTCCTCGATCGCCTTGCGGACCTCGGCGGCCGAGATGACGACGGTCTTCGGCAGCCCGGACACCAGGTCCCGGCCGCGGATTTCGGTGTGCTCGTCGGCGTCCATCTCGTACGCCGAACCGATCGTGATCTTGATCTGTTCGGCCGTCCGCTCACCGAGAAGGAGGCTGTACTCCTTCTTGATGTGCTGGATGATCGCGTTGTCCAACTCGTCGCCCGCGACGCGGATGGACTGGGCCGTGACGATGCCGCCCAGCGAGATGACCGCGACCTCCGTGGTGCCGCCGCCGATGTCCACCACCATGTTGCCCGTGGCCTCGTGGACCGGCAGGCCGGAGCCGATGGCGGCGGCCATCGGCTCCTCGATGATGTGCACCTGGCGGGCACCGGCCTGCGACGACGCCTCGATCACCGCGCGGCGCTCGACACCGGTGATGCCGGAGGGCACGCACACGACGACCCGCGGACGCGCCAGGTACCGCCGCTTGTGGATCTTCAGGATGAAGTAGCGGAGCATGCGCTCGGTGATCTCGAAGTCGGCGATCACGCCGTCCTTCAGCGGACGTACGGCGACGATGTTGCCGGGCGTGCGCCCGATCATCTTCTTCGCTTCCGCGCCGACTGCAAGAATTCCACCGGTGTTCGTGTTGATCGCGACGACGGACGGCTCGTTGAGTACGATCCCGCGACCCCTGACGTACACCAGCGTGTTGGCGGTCCCGAGGTCGACAGCCATGTCACGGCCGATGAACGACATTGAGTTCCCCATCAGGATTCGTCTGGCCTTCCCGGGAGCTTTTGAGGGCATTTCAGGTTGGCGAAGTTGGTGCTGTGACGTGAAGGCTTCCATCGTAGACGCGCCTGCACGAACACCGCGCGAGGGTCTTCGCCATTGTCAGCACGGACAGGGCCGCCTCGCTTGTGGAGACGGTCCAACGGGGCCACTCGTTCCCCCGATCGGCGCGCATATGCCGAGGGACGGCCGAAATCATTCGACCGTCCCAGGTCACGTGAGCCATCGGGCTGACACATCGTCAAAAACATCCACGAAAACTCCGTACGGGGGGCGTCCGCCCCACGGAGCTACGCGCGGCCCGGGAAGAAGATCTTGATCTCGCGCTCAGCGGACTCCGCGGAGTCGGACGCGTGGATCAGGTTCTCGCGGACGATCACTCCGAAGTCACCGCGGACGGAGCCCGGCGCGGCGGCGATCGGGTCGGTCGGGCCGGCGAGCGCGCGGATGCCCTCGATGACCCGCTCCCCCTCGACGATCAGGGCGACGGCCGGGCCGGAGGCCATGAACTCGACCAGCGGCTCGTAGAACGGCTTGCCGACGTGCTCGGCGTAGTGCTGCTCCAGCGTCGCCCGATCCAGGGTCCGCAGCTCCAGCGCGGTGATCCGCCAGCCGGCCTTGCGCTCGATACGGCCGATGATCTCGCCGGTCAGGCCCCTGCGGACGGCGTCGGGCTTGAGGAGGACGAGGGTGCGCTGAGTCACGGGAGGGCTCCTTCGCGGTGCTGACGTGTGCGGTGAGGAGAGGCTACAGGGCAGGTCCGGGCGCCCGTCACGCAGCGTCAGCTCCCGGGGCCTCGGACTGGGCGGCGAAGCGGGCCTTCGCCTCGTCGATCTTCCTCCCGTAGTGCACCGACGCCCACCACAGGGCCGCGAAGATCGCGCCCATGAAGTACATCGTCGGCACGAAGACACCGGAGGCGATCAGCGCGCCCTGCAGGGCCCAGCCGAGGACGATGCCACCGGGCCGGGTGACCACGCCGCACAGGGCCACGCAGAGGAACATGGCGATACCGCTGACCAGCCACACCGTGGAGGCGGACAGGCCGGGGTCCTTCATCGCGACCAGCGCGGCGAAGCCGATGACGAAGAACTCGCCGATCAGGGTGGAGGAGCAGAGCGTACGCATCGTCAGACCCTCCCCAGGAGCAGCCGGGCCTCGCCGACCGTGATGACCGAACCGGTGACCAGCACACCCGCACCCGCGAACTCGCCCTCCTCCTCGGCCAGCGTGATCGCGGCCTCCAGGGCGTCGGGCAACCGCGGTTCGACCTGGACGCGTTCCTCGCCGAACACCTCGACGGCGACCGCGGCCAGCTCGTCCGCGTCCATCGCGCGGTGGCTGGAGTTCTGGGTGATCACGACCTCGGCGAAGATCGGCTCGAAGGCCTCCAGGAGGCCGCGGACGTTCTTGTCGCCGCTGGCGCCGACCACGCCGATCAGCCGGCTGAAGTCGAAGGCCTCGCCGACGGCCTCGGCGGTGGCGCGGGCGCCGGCCGGGTTGTGGGCGGCGTCCAGGACGACGGTGGGAGAGCGCCGTACGACTTCCAGACGGCCGGGCGAGGAGACCGCCGCGAACGCCTTGCGGACCGTGTCGATGGCGAGGGACCCGGGGCGCTGGGAGCCGACACCGAAGAACGCCTCGACGGCCGCCAGCGCGACGGCCGCGTTGTGGGCCTGGTAGGGGCCGTGCAGGGGCAGGTAGATCTGGTCGTACTCGCCGCCGAGGCCGCGCAGGGTGAGCACCTGGCCGCCGACGGCGACCTGGCGGGCGACCACGCCGAACTCCAGGCCCTCCCGGGCCACCGTGGCGTCCACCTCCACGGCCTTCTTCAGCAGCACCTGGGCAGCCTCCACCGGCTGCTGGGCCAGGATCACGGTGGCGTCCTGCTTGACGACCCCGGCCTTCTCGCCGGCGATCTCGGCGGTGGTCTCGCCGAGCCGGTCGGTGTGGTCGAGGTCGATGGGGGTGACGACGGCGACGTCACCGTCGATCACGTTGGTGGCGTCCCAGGAGCCGCCCATGCCGACCTCGACCACGGCCACGTCGACGGGGGCGTCCGCGAAGGCCGCGTACGCCATGCCGGTGAGCACCTCGAAGAAGGAGAGCCGGTACTCCTGCTGGGAATCGACCATCTCGACGTACGGCTTGATGTCCTCGTACGTCTCGATGAACCGCTCGGCGGAGATCGGGGCGCCGTCGAGGCTGATGCGCTCGGTGATCGACTGCACGTGAGGGCTGGTGTAGCGGCCGGTGCGCAGGTCGAAGGCGCCGAGCAGGGCCTCGATCATGCGGGCGGTGGAGGTCTTGCCGTTGGTGCCGGTGATGTGGATCGAGGGGTACGTCCGCTGGGGCTCGCCCAGGACGTCCATGAGGGCGGCGATCCGGGTGACCGACGGCTCCAGCTTGGTCTCGCCCCAGCGGGTGGCCAGTTCCGCCTCGACCTCGCGCAGGGCCTTGTCGACCTCGGGGTCCTCGGGGCGGGCCGGGACGCCGGCCTGCGCCGGGCCGCCCTGGGTGCGCAGGGTCCGGCTGCCGGCCTCGATCACCGCGAGATCGGGGTCGCGGTCCGTCTCGGCCTCGATGATCTCGTCGAAGCTCTCATTGGGGTCGCTCGGGGGCAGATCACTCACGGCACCAGTCTACGGAGCCCGGCACCCGCCTGGAGCTCTCGGGCCTGTTGCGAAAGTCCCGTCGTCCGCCCGGAGGGCGGGCCCCGCGGCGTCCGGTGCGTGCTCTCGGGGTGCCGGGTGCAAGCCCTCGTACTG
>NZ_JBEXWP010000030.1:0-116027 GCF_040629895.1 Streptomyces sp. NPDC005866 | reverse complement strand
CAAGAACATCGCGCAGAAGCAGGGTCTGAACCGGGGCATCCTCGCCCAGGGCTGGGGCTCGCTGCGGCAGCGCACCGAGCACAAGGCCCCCGGCCGAGTCGAAGACGTTCCCGCCCCCTACACGAGTCTGCGGTGCAGCGCCCGCGGATGGATCGACAAAAACTCGCGCAAGAGCCAAGCCGAGTTCGCGTGTTCATCCTGCGGCTTCACCTGCAACGCGGACACCAACGCAGCAACCAACGTCGCGGCAGGACAGGGCGGGATTCCCCGCCCCCGGCGCTCAGCCGGTGCCGGAGGGCCAACACCGCCCACACGTCGGTCGAGTGTCCGTGAACCTAAGCCCGTATGGGCTGGAATCCCCCTCTTTTAAGAGGGGGAGGATGTCAAGGAGCCCATGACCTCCGGGTCGATCTCCCGGAACTGCGCCCACTCGGTCAGCAGCACCACGACGTCGGCGCCCGCGGCGGCCTGCAGCACATCGGTCCCGTACTCCAGCTCGGGGTGGACACGGCGGGCGTTGTCCATCGCCACCGGGTCGAAGACCGTCACCCGGGCACCCTCCCGGTGCAGCGTGGAGGCGACGTCCAGCGCCGGGGCGTCCCGGATGTCGTCGGAGTTGGGCTTGAAGGCCGCCCCGAGCGCGACCACCGTCGTCCCGGCGAGCTCACCGCCGACCAGCTCACGGACCAGGTCCACGGTGCGGGCCCGGCGGCGCTGGCAAATGGCGTGTTTCGGCACAACGAGCGGAAAGCGCGATGTATTCGAACATGCGCGCAGACGAAGGGCGCGCACCACGACCGCCCGTGGTACGCGCCCCGGTCCTCCAACGCCCCTGACTGAGGCGCCCCTTACGGCTATCGGCCTACGTCACCCTTCCGGCTAACGGCCGACGTCACCCCTCCCGCAGGCAACGCCGTCCCGATTCCGGTCGAGACCCAGCGGGTCGTCCTTGCCGTTGACCTTCAGCCGGCCGTACTGATTCTGCTTGAGCCACGCGCAGCGCGCCGCGGCCGTCTTCCTCACCTCACGCGGAAACGCGGTCGGCACGCACACGTTGACCGACCCGTAGTGCCGATCGCACCCGGAGATGGTCGTACTGACCGGCTGCGAGGCCCGCTTCTTCCTCCCCCCCGTGGTCTTCCCCGCGAGCGAGTCGGCGAAGGAGTGGACGTGCGCGGAGGCATCCCCCATCGCGGCCGGCCCCTGCAGGTGCACCCACTTGGCCACCGACGGCACCCCGTTCGCGTCGACCGCGAACAGCATGTACCAGCCGGGCGGGGCCAGATTGGGATTGCTGGTGACGTTGAGATCGACGTTGTTGCCGTCGACGGACAGCGGCAGATCGACGAACCGCTGGTTCGGATCGGAGGAGTGCGTGACCGCCGCCGGACGGATCAACTCCGCCTTGGCGACGGGCCGGTCGACGGTGATCCGCTGGGTGTCGCCGTACTTCCATTCCTGGTTGATGACCGAGGTGATGGCCGGCCGGGTGCCCTTGTACAGGTAGGGCGGGGTGTAGATGGACACGTTGTGGTTCCAGGTGCCGTTGCCCGGGTTGTCGCCGGTGGCCATGACCCGTCCGTCCGGCAGCAGGAACGCCGACGAATGGTAGCCGCGGGCCTCGGGGTCGGCGGCCACGGAGTCGAACGCGTTGGTGTCCGGGTCGTAGACCGACGACTCGTACACCGGGTTGGCGCGGTTGTGCAGCGCACCGCCCGTCTCAAGCACCTTGCCGTCCGGCAGCAGTACGGCGGAGACGTACATCTTGCCCTGGCTGCCGGTCTCGGCCACCGGCCCGTTGCCCAGGTCCACCGTGCCCTGCGGAAGGGGCGGCCCGGCGACGTACGACGGGTTCGGGTCCTTCAGATCGATGAGATCGGTCAGCCGGTTGGCATCCGGATTGGACTCGATGTTGCCGCCGCCCAGGGTGAGGACCTTCTGGTTCTGCGCCGGAGGCAGCAGCACGCTCGCCGACTGGTCGCGCTCGTCCTTGTTCCGGAGCCCCGGTATCTGGGTGATCGTGTTGGCGTTGTAGTCGTAGACCGCGGAACCGGTGCCCGGGATGTTGTTGCCGAAGACATGGCTGCCCGAGTAGAAGAGCCGCCCGTCCTGCATCAGGATCATCGACGGGTACAGCCCCCAGTACGACCAGGTCTGATGGACGTCCCCCAGACCCAGCCACTTCTGCTGGGCGTCCGACCAGTACTCCGCCGTCACCGAGCCCGACGAATCCTCCCGCAGCCCGCCGAAGGAGATGACGTCACCGTTGCCCAGTTCGGTCGCCGAGGGGTACCAGTGGCCGTCGTTGAGGTCGTTGGTCCTGCTGTAGGTCTCGGTGGCCGGGTCGAAGATGTACGAGTCCTTGTACCCCTCGTAGCCGTGCCCGCCCGCGACCGGATAGGCCTTGTTGCCGCTCATCACGAGCACCCGGCCGTCCTGCAACTGCACATGGCCCGAGCAGAACATGTCCTTCGGCGTCGGGATGACCTTGTACGTGCCGTCGGCCGGGTCGTACACCGCGCTGGTGAAGGTCCCCGCCGCGAAGTTCTCCTCGCTGTTGCCGGAGCCGGCGATCAGCAGCACCTTGCCGTTGCTGAGGACGACGGAGTGCATGGAGCGGACCGGGTTCCGGACCGGCAGCACCTGCCAACTTCCGTCCGCGCACTGGGCGTTGCTGCCCGTGCACTGACCCGGCGGCACGACGTCGGCCACCTGGTCCATGGTGTAGTCGTCCGTCGTCACCGAGCCCGTGCCGTACACCGAGACACCCCAGGTGATGCGGTCGGTACCGGCGGGGACCTCGGGCGTACGGACGGTCGCCCGGGTGTACGAGGACGCCATGTCCAGGGTCTTCAGGTCGGTCCAGTACTGCCAGCCTGCGGTGGTGTCGTGCCGGAACAGGGTGATCGCCGTGTCCGGGGTGGTCGACTTGTACCAGAGCGAGAGGTCGTACTGCTTGCCCGCCGTGACGACGGGCGCGCAGTCGGTCGACTCGGTGATCAGCGCCTTGCGGTCGCCGTCGACCCGCCGGGTCAGCGTCACCCGCATGGCGTGGGAGCCGGAGTGGGCGTCGGAGACGGTCGCGAAGCCGAAGTCGTTGTCCCCCCAGCCGGACTTCTCCCAGCAGTACGGCATGCCGTCGGTGCCGGCGGTCTCGAAGCCCGGGTTCTTGACGAGGTTGGCCGCCTCGGCGGGCTGCGGTGCGGTGAGCAGCAGTCCGGCGGTCAGGGCGCCCACCCCGGCCAGTGCCGTCCTGCGTCTGTACTGTTTCAAGCGGCTCTCCTTGCATCGGTCGTGCGGCGCGGGAGATAGACCAACGCCTCGGTCCCCGCGAAGCGCAGGACGAACGTCGTCACCAGGGCGAGCGCGGTGGCGGGCAGCGCGCCCATCCCGAACCGGCCGACGAACAGGGCGATCAGCGGGATGCGCAGCACCAGATCGGCGTTGGCGAGCAGCGCGAACCGGCCGGCCCGGTCCCACCAGCGGCGATGGGCCCGCCGGTCGCGGAACAGCAGGTGCTCGATGAGGACGAAGTTCCAGGCGACGCCGAGCTGGTTGGCGAGGATCTCGGCGGGCAGGTAGTGCAGGCCGAGCGCGGTCAGCGCCCACAGTCCGAGGAGGTTCGGCACGAAGCCGCTCAGGCCGATCAGCCCGAAGCCGACCAGGCGCGCGACCGGCGAGGCGGTGCGCAGGCCGGCCAGATGACGCAGGAAGCGCAGACCCTCCTGGGCGGTCGACTTGGACTCACCGGCGAACCGGTCCTGGAAGACGAAGGGGACCTCGGCCACCTCGCGCGGCCGGCTCCGGACGGCCAGCTCAAGGAGGATCTTGTAGCCGAGCGGCTTCAGCACGTCGGCCGTCACCGCACTGCGCCGGATCGCGAAGAAGCCGCTCATCGGGTCGCTGATGCCGTGCAGCCTGCGTGGGAACAGGGACTTGGTCAGCCAGGTCGCCCCGCGCGAGACGGCGACCCGGTAGCTGCCGGCGAGCCCGGCCCGGCTGCCGCCCTTGATGTACCGGGAGGCGACGACGAGCCCGGCGTTGCCCCGCTCCCCCGTGGCCACCAACTCCGGTACCAGGGACGGCGGATGCTGGCAGTCGCCGTCCATGACGACGATCCACTCGGAGGTGGCCGCCTTCAGCCCCTCCACGACGGCCCCGCCGAGCCCGCCCACCGGCTTCTCGCGGTGCAGTACCGCCACCGGGTACGGGCAGTCCTGCGCCGCCTGCCGGATGACCTCGGGGGTGTCGTCGGTGGAGTCGTCGACGAAGACGACCTCACAGGGCAGCCGCGCGGGCACCGACTCGGTGATCTGGTGCAGCAGCTGCCGTACGTTCCCGGACTCGTTGAAGGTCGGTACGACGATGGTGACGGCGCCCGGCTCCGCGACTTCCGTCGCTTCCAGTCCCGGCGCGGGGACGGTGTACTCGTGGCTGCTCAACGGGCACCCCCTGCGATCTGCCGGATCTCGATGCGGTCCTCGCCGGCACCGAAGGTGGCGACTGGGGCGGAGTGCTGGAGCGCGGCCCTGACGTTGGGCAGGTCGCGGGCGTCCCGCCGTACCGTCGGCGAGGCGACCACGTAGTCGAGGTCCTGCCAGCCGTGCGGCATGGTCCTGGTGACGGCCGGGTCGAGGTCGGCCTTGTAGAACCAGATGGCACCGAGGCCGGGCCGGTAGCCCTGGTGGACGAGGTCCAGCCAGAGCGCGTCGTCGACGAGGACACGGGTGCGGGCGGGGTCGGCGACCTGGGTGCCGAGCCAGTGCGAGGCCTTCCGGTAGGAGGCGTTGGCGTCGGCGGTGACGGCGGTGCGGTCACCGTCGTACCACTGCGGCACGGTGTACGCCCCGGCGGCCAGGGCGAGTACGGCGGCCAGCGCGTACCGGCCGTAGGTCACGGCCCGCTTCTCGCCCTCCCTGCGCCACCTGCGGAACACCGCGTGGGTGACGGAGGCGCCGGCCCCGGCCAGGACAAGAGCCAGGAAGGGCAGCGCGCCGATGACGTACATCGCGGGCAGATAGCCGTTGGGGCGCATGGCGACGGCGGCCAGGATCACCACGGTCAGCGCCGGTCCGGCCAGCGCGCGGGCGGTGACCGACCAGCGGTGGACGACCAGGAGCAGCAGGGCCGCGGCGAGACCGCCGACGGGCAGCACGCGGTCGTAGTACAGCCAGGAGTGCAGCACCCCGTACGAGCCGGACGAGGCGTCCAGGATGAAGCCGGAACCCGGCCTGGACATCTGGTACTTGATGCCGTCCCAGAGCGAGACATGGCCGGCGCCCGGCAGCAACTCGCCCTTGAGGAGGGCGAAGAGGGGGTACGACAGTCCGATCAGGGTGCAGGCGGTGACGGCGCCGGTGAGGGCGAACTTGCGGGTGTCGGCGTGGCCGTGGCGCCACATGGTGACCAGCAGCGCGGGCAGGACGACGATCATCGTCTCCTTGGTGAGCACGCCCGCGGCGGCCGCGAGGCCCGCCCCGAAGTGGTGCCAGAGATGGCGGCTGGGCGAGGCGGCGAGGCAGAAGGCCAGCAGCAGCCACATCACGGCGATGTTGTCGAGGAAGATCTCGCGCTGCAGGACGACGGAGAGCGGCGAGAGCCCGAACAGGGCCATACCGAGGCCGGCCGCCCAGCGGGGCAGCGAGAGACGGCGGCCGAGGACGTAGACGAGGACCGTGCTGGCACCGCTGACCAGCAGCATCGCCACGCGCATCGAGCCGACGGTCATCAGGCCGGGGTCGATGGCGGAGGGGATCCAGGTGAGCAGGGCTATCTGGATCCAGCCCAGCGGCGGGTGGTCGTACCAGTACGTGTAGTGGGCGAGGCCCCGGCCCTCCTGGACGGCCCAGGCCTGGGCGAGGTAGGTGCCCTCGTCGTCGCTGAGCGTCGGGTAGTCGGCGATGTTCCAGCCCTGCACCGCGACGATCGCGAGCAGCAGCGCACCGCACAGGAGCAGGTCGGCGCGGGAGGAACGGAGCCGGAGCGGCGGCGATGTACGACCGGTCGGACCTGTTTTCGGCACAGGTCGGCGCTGCGCGGGGACCTTCGGAGTGGTCACCGCGGGAAGGGTGGAGGTCACGCAGGAACGTCCTCTCGGATCGTCTCGGCCGCGGTGAGATGCGCGCCGACGTGAGTAGTCAATTCCCAGTCGTTCCGGCCGCGTTGTTCGCGCCACACGGCGCGCATCGCTGCTCCGGCGAGGAGGACCTGGTAGAAGGGGCCGCCGACGACGAGCTTCACGTAGTGGATGAAGCGGACGCGCAGCCCGTACTGCTTGCCGAAGTCGTGCAGACCGGCCACCTCGAAGACGAAGGTGACGGCGGCGGTGACGAGCGGCAGGAAGGTGAGGAAGGCGATGCCGACGGGGACGTCGAGGAAGAGGGCGACCGCCGCGTTCAGCGGGATGATGACGCCGGAGAACGCCTGCAGGAACGGCGTCATCAGCGTGTAGCGGGCGAGCAACCGCTGCCCGAAGCCGGGGAGTTGCTTCCAGTCCTGCTTCCGGTAGACCTGCAGGAACCCCTGGTTCCAGCGGGTGCGCTGCTTGAGCAGGGACATCAGGGAGCCCGGGGTCTCCTCCCGGGTCACCATGTCGGAGTCGTAGGCGACGACGACCTTCTTGCCGACGGACGACAGCCGTACGCCCAGGTCGCAGTCCTCGGCGAGGCAGTCGGGGTCCCAGCCTTCGGCTTCCCTGAGCACGGCCGTCCGTACGAAGACGGTGTTGCCGCCGAGCGGGATGAACCCCTTCTGCGCGTGCAGATGCAGCCGGGAGCGGAACCAGAAGAAGTACTCCAGGCAGTTGCGCAGGCTGTACCAGCTGGAGTGGAAGTTGATGAGCTGGACGCCGCCCTGGACGACGTCCGCCTCCGTGGTGCGGAAGGCGTGGTCGACGTGGGCGAGCAGTTCCGGGTGGACCTGGTCCTCGGCGTCGAAGACCCCGACGACATCGCCGCGGCAGTGCGGCAGCGCCGTGTTCATGGCCTTCGGCTTGTTCTTCTTCTCGTGGGTGTCGACGACGACCCGGACGCGCTTGTCGCGTGCGGCGGCCTTGTGCGCGACCGCCGTGGTCTCGGGGTCGTCGTGGCCGACGATGACGATGATCTCGAAGTCGGTGTGCGTGGACTCCAGCAGCCGCTGGATGGTGTGGTCGAGCACGGCCTGTTCGTGCCGCGCGGGCAGCAGCAGCGAGAAGGACAGATGCCCGCCCCCGTCAGGTCTGCCGAACCGGGTGGAAGCGAGCACCTCGGGCGTACGCCACGCGTGCATCTGCCACCACAGAGTGAAGGCCGCCATCCAGAACAACGCAAGCGATACGGCCGCGATGAAGACAGACGTCAGCAAGAGAAGATCCCCCCAGATCCCAAAGCCCCCTGTACGCGACGGTGAGTCACCACCGTCGCGTGTCTGTGGAGAGACTAGGGGGGATCTGTGAAGCGTGGCAGCCTTTCCGATAAAAAGCATGTTTCGGAACGGGCGTAGCGTAAGCGGTATCTATCCGAACAGACGCACAATTCCGGCCACTTGTTCTCCCGGCCTGCGCTTCCTCCCTGGGGTTTCAGCTGCTCAGTGCTGCTTTCAGCCGCTCCGGGTCGGTGGTCGGGGCATCGCAGGTAAAGTTGCGGCAGACGTACGCGGCCGCCTCCCCTCCGACGAGCGGCCGGCCGGCGAGAAGCGGAAACTCATCACTCTCCGGAGTCCCCTTAGCCACGACTGCCCCGGGAGCGATCCCCAGAAGCGCCGTGCGGTGCAGGGTGGTTGTGCGGTCGTCCTGCCCGTCGGGTCCGACGATCGCGACCTCACGCGGCCCGTCGACCAGCGCCTCGGCGACGGCGAGCCCCCACCCGACGAAGCGCGGCACCCGCGGGCCGAGCGTCTTGACGATGCCCAACGCCCGTTCCGCCGCGGTCCGATGAGGTTCCGACCCGGTGTGGGCCGCATAGCCGAGCAGCGCACCGGCGGCCGCGGTCCAGCCGGACGGCGTCGCGTTGTCGGTCGGGTCCTGCGGCCGGCGGATGAGCCGCTCGGCGTCGGAGGCGGTGTCGTAGAGGGCGCCGGTCTCCGGGTCGGTGAAATGGGCCAGGACATGGTCGAGCAACAGCCCGGCGAACTCCAGCCAGACACCCTCGCCGGTCACGGACGCGAGCGCCATGAAGCCGTCGGCGACATCGCCGTAGTCCTCCAGCACGCCCGCGTTGGCGCCGACCTGGCCGTCCCGGCTGGTGCGGGCGATCCGCGCGTGGTCGTCGAGATGCAGCCGTACGAGGAGATCGGCGGCGCCGGCGGCCGCCTCGACCAGGTCGGGGCGGTCGAAGTAGGCACCGGTCTCGGCGAGCGCGGCGATGGCGAGCCCGTTCCAGGCGGCGACGACCTTGTCGTCACGGCCGGGAGCGGGGCGTCGCGCTCTGGCGGCCAGGAGACGCTGCTTGACGGACGCGATCTTCTCGGCGTCGAACACGCTCTCCTGTTGCGGGAGTTGCAGGACGGACTGGCCGTGCTCGAAGGTACCGGCGTCGGTGACACCGAAGTACTGGGCGGCGAGTTCCGCGTCCTCGTCCAGAACTTCGCCGAGCTGCGCGGGCGTCCACACGTAGTACGCGCCCTCGACGTGCTTGCCGGTCCCGTCGTCGCTGTCCGCGTCGAAGGCGGAGGCGAACCCGCCCTCGTCGGTGCGCAGTTCGCGGACCATGAAGTCGGCGGTCTCCAGCGCGACCCGGCGGCCGAGTTCGGACCCGGTCGCACGCCACAGGTGGGCGTACGCGCGGCACAGCAGGGCGTTGTCGTACAGCATCTTCTCGAAGTGCGGCACGACCCAGTCGCGGTCGACGGAGTAGCGGGCGAAGCCACCGCCGAGCTGGTCGTAGAGGCCACCGCGAGCCATGCGCTCGCAGGTGTCCGCGGCCATCTGCAGCGCGCCTGCGGAACCGGTCCGGGCATGGTGCCGCAGCAGGAACTCGATGACCATGGACGGCGGGAACTTGGGTGCACCCCCGAACCCGCCGCGCTGCGGGTCGTACTCACGGGTGAGGCCGAGCAGGGCCTGGGCGAGTTCCTGCTCGCCGGGCGGCTGGGCGCCCTGGTGGCTGATCTCCCGCTGGGAGAGGTCCCGGACGATCTTCCCGGCGACCTCGGCGACCTCGTCCCGCCGGTCTGCCCAGGCGGCTCGGACACCCTCCAGGACCTGCCGGAAGGAGGGCATGCCATGGCGGGGGGCGGGCGGGAAGTAGGTGCCGAAGTAGAAGGGCTCGGCGTCGGGCGTGAGAAACACGGTCATGGGCCAGCCGCCCTGCCCGGTGGCGGCCTGCACGGCCTCCATGTAGACGGCGTCGACGTCCGGCCGCTCCTCGCGGTCGACCTTGATACTGACGAAGTGCTCGTTGAGGTAGTCGGCGGTGACCTGGTCCTCGAAGGACTCTTTGGCCATGACATGACACCAGTGGCAAGAGCTGTATCCGACGCTCAGCAGGACGGGTCTGTTCGTCTCGCGGGCCTGGTCGAAGGCCTCGGCCGACCAGGGCCGCCAGTCGACGGGGTTGTCGGCGTGCTGGAGGAGGTACGGGGACGTCTCATGGGCCAGTCGGTTCACCCTCCCACTCTCCCACGGGGTCGGTGCCGGGGCTGCGGGGCGACGCCCGGGCACACCTGACGGCTTCGGCGACAGCATCGTCGCGATCCTGGACGCCTGGTTCGACATGACGGGGCGAGCCGGCTCCGCCGGGGTGACAGCCGCTGAAGAGATCCGGCCCTCTCGCAACTTCGCTCTCCGCCAAGGACACTCATAGGCAATGGAGTTGCCGCTGGAGGGGGACGGGACATGCGGGACGCCCACCGGGCGGAAGCCGACCGGCTGCTGGTACAGGCCGTGGAGGAGGAGGTCCGCCGGTCCGGCGGCCGCGTCGACGGACAGCTGCTGCTGTCACGGGCACGCGGCGGCCTGGACACGATGGCACAGAGCGCCGCCGAGGAGTACGACACCTACACCCACGCCCTCGACGAGACGGAGGCGGGCCGGCAGAGCTTCGGCCAGCGCTACGCCAGAGAGGGCGCCGGAACGCCCCTGCTGGTCGCGGCCGTCGCGGCGGTCGCCGCCACCGTCGCCGACCTCTCCCTGGGTACCGGCACCGGTACGGCGCTCGGCGCGGGCGTGACCGTCGCAGTGATCGGCGCGGCCGCCACGGTCGTCAAGGTCGCCGGTGCCCATCTCCCCGCCGCTCATCACCGCGCCGGCGCGGCCGGCCAGCCCGGCGGTCCCGAGCAGCTGCGTCTGCAGTGGCTGACCGCGCTGGAGGTGCGGGGCATCCGTCCGTTCCTCGATCAGCAGCGGGTGCTCAGCGCGTCCACGGGACCGAAGAAGAAGGGCCCGGGGCTGCGCGGCGCGGACAAGAGCGCGGCGGCCCGCAGGCGTACGGTGCTGCAGCAGTCGTTCGGTCAGCTGCCCGACCCGGACGGCCCGTTCGCCGGCCGCCATCAGGAGCTGGCGCGGATCCGGCAGTGGGCGCAGGCGGCGCGGGCGACCTCGGAGACCCGTCCGACGGTCGTCGTCCTTTACGGGGAGCCCGGCTCCGGCCGTACGGCCCTCGCGATCCGTGCCACCCACGATCTGAAGGACCTCTTCCGGGGTGCGGTCGTGGTGGATCTGCGCGGCGACAGCCGGGGCGAGCCGCCGTTGCCCACCCGGGACGCGCTGCTGCATCTGCTCAACCGGCTGGGCGCGCCGCGCGAACAGCTGCTGTTCCGTGAGCGTTCCTCGCCCGACCAGCAGGTCAAGCGGCTCAGTGAGCTGTACCACCAGCACCTCACGGGTCTTCCGGTCACGATCGTGCTGGACGACGCCTCGGATGCCGAGCAGGTGCGCACGCTGATCCCGGAGCGGTCCGACAGCCTGGTCCTGGTCACCGCCCGGGAGCCGCTCGATCTGCCCGCGGACCTGCCTGCCTGGGTGCACCAGCTCCCGGTGACGGCGCTGGACGCCGCGGGCGCGGAGGAGCTGCTGGACGCGGCGGCGCAGGACACGTCGGGTCCGTACGACGCGCAGTCCGCGGAGCGGATCCGGGAGTTGTGCGGCGGGCTGCCGCTGGCGCTGCGGGTGGCGGGCTCGTCGCTGGGCTCGCGTTCGCCGCTCCAGCTGGCGACGGATCTCGGCGCGTACGGTCCGGTCGAGCCGGTGGAGCGGGTCCTGTGGCTGCGCTACACCGACCAGTCGGAGACCGGGCGCCGCCTGCTGAGAAGGCTGGCGCTGGCGGGCCGGGCCTCGCTCGGCGCGGCGGCCGCGGCCGCCCTGCTGGCCACCGACGAGGCGGAGGCGACCCGCCATCTGGTCGCGCTCGCGCAGGCAGGCCTGATCGACCATGTCCGGGGCAGCCGCTACCGTCTGCACGACCTGGTCCGCTCCTTCGCCCAAGCCCGCCTCACCGACGAGGAGGAGCCGGCCGACCGCACGGCAGCGCAGGAGCGGCTGATCGTCAACTACGGGGAGCTCGCCGACTCCGTACTGCGCCTGGTGGACGGCAACATGTCCACCCGTTCGGACCGGTTCAGCCCGCACGGCTTCACGTCCCTCGACGAGGCGCTGCGCTGGCTGGACGACGAGTCGAGCTTCATCACGGCGGCGCTCCGGCATGCGGAGGGCGTCGACCAGGCGGCCGTACAGAACCTTCTGGGCGCCCTGTGCGACTACTGTCTGCTGCGCGGCGACCTCTACCGGCTCGGTGAGATCAGCGAGTTGGCGCAGGCGGTGGACCAGGGCCTGCTGGTGCGTTCGGTGCAGTGGCGTACCGGTATCGCGGCCCGTCACCTGGGCGAACTGGACAAGGCCCGCACCACCCTCACCTCGGTCGTCGACCTCTACCTGGAGGCGCATCACGACGCCGGCGCGGCCCGTGCCCTGTGCTCCCTCGGGATCACCCTGCACCACCAGGGCAACCTCACCGAGGCGGCGGCCAAGCTCCAGGAGGCCCTGGATCTCCAGGCGGCTCCGCAGCTGGCGACCGACCGGGCCTGGACGATGCACGCGCTCGCGGCGGTGCAGCGCGACCGCGCCCGGCTGCCGGAGGCGTCGGACCTGCTCACCCGCTCGCTCGTGCTGCACCGGGAGGGCGGTTCGGTGCACGGCGAGGCCTGGGCGCACTTCCAGCTCGGCCAGCTGGCGCTGCGGATGGGCGACGTGCCGCGTGCGGAGCGGGAGCTGGGAGCGGCACTGGAGCGCTACGGCCGTACGCGCGATGCCCGTGGCGAGGCCTGGGCGCTGACCCAGCTGGCGCGTGCCCGGCTGGTGGACGGTGACGCGTCCCCTGCGGTCGACGGCCTGCGCCAGGCGGCGGCCCGGCACCGTGAGAACGAGGACGCGCGCGGTGAGGCCTGGACGGTGTACTACCTGGGCCAGGCCCTGGAGGAGACCGGCACCCTGGACCAGGCGGTCCGTGAGCTGGAGCGCTCGCGCACGATGTTCTCCCGGATGCGGGACGTCTACGGTCTGGCCTGTGCCCGTCATCACTCGGCCCGCGTGACCCGCGACCAGCGGGCGGCCCAGACCGGCTCGCTCCGCAACTCGGGGTTCGCCCGTCAGCTCCTCGTCGACGCCCGCGCCGACTTCCAGCGCATCGGTGTCGTCCACGGCGAGGCATGGAGCGGTCTGGAGCTGGCAGTGGTGGACGCCGGCAACACCCGCACCCAGCAGGCCCTGGCCCTGTGCGACGAGGCGATCACCCTGTTCACGTCGTACGGCGACCGCCGCGGCGAGGACTGGGCTCGCTTTCTGCGCTGCACCCTGCTCCCCTACGCCGCACCCGGCGGCGTGGAGGTGGGCACCGCGGTCGCCCAGGAGGACCTGGCCCAGCTCTCCCGGACGGCCCACCCCCTGCGCGACGAGAAGCTGACCGAGTACGTCACGGCGTACGGCCTGTTCCTGGACCGCGGGGTGAGCCTGGAGTCCGGCTGGCAGGCGTGGCGTCTGGGCATGGTCCCCAGCCGGCACGCCCGGGAGGTGATGGGGGTGCCGGTGCCGGGTGAGGCGTGAGCGGGGTCAGCCCCGCTGTGCCCCGGAGTCGGCCGTGGGAGTGCCCGTGTCCGCCTTGGCGTCCGGGGACTCCTTGAAGTCGACCTTCCGCATGTGCTTGTTCATGGACTTCATCAGGCCCCAGACGGCCACGGCCATCACCGCGAAGACGATGAAGCCGAGGACGCCGGGGGTGACCTTGTTCTCGTCGACCTCCTTGGCGAGGGGGACGAGGTGCGTCAGTGCCAGGCTTGCGCTCATGTCAGGCATTGTCGCGGATGCCCGCAAAGAGGTCGTCCTCGGGGAGGGAGGTATCGACGAGCGACTTCGCGAGCTCGTACTCCTCGGTCGGCCAGACCTCCTTCTGGAGGTCCATCGGGACCTTGAACCAGCCGCCGTCGGGGTCGATCTGCGTGGCGTGGGCGATCAGTGCCTTGTCGCGGATCTCGAAGAAGTCCGCGCACGGGATGTGCGTGGTCAGGGTGCGCTCGGTGCGCTCGAACTCGCTCCACCGCTTCAGCCAGTCCCCGTACGGCGACTCCAGGCCGCGCTCCAGCAACGCGTTGTGCAGCGCCTCGGTGCGGGGGCGGTTGAAGCCCTGGTTGTAGTAGAGCTTCTGCGCCTGGTGGGCGGGGCCGAACTCGCTCTCGGGGTACTTCTCGGGGTCGGCCGCGCCTTCGAAGGCCACCATCGAGATCTTGTGGGTCATGATGTGGTCGGGGTGCGGGTAGCCGCCGTTCTCGTCGTAGGTGGTGATCACCTGCGGGCGGAACGCGCGGATCCTGCGCACCAGCTCGCCGGCCGCCTTGTCGACGTCCTCCAGGGCGAAGCAGCCCTCGGGGAGCGGCGGCAGCGGGTCGCCCTCGGGCAGGCCGGAGTCGACGAAGCCGAGCCAGTCCTGCTTGACGCCGAGGATCTCGCGGGCCTCGTCCATCTCCTTCTTGCGTACCTCGTGGATGTGCTCCTCGATGTACTCGTCGCCCTGCAGCTTGGGATTGAGGATGGAGCCGCGCTCCCCGCCCGTGCAGGTCACGACCAGCACGTCCACCCCCTCGGACACGTACTTCGCCATCGTGGCCGCGCCCTTGCTCGACTCGTCGTCGGGGTGGGCGTGGACGGCCATCAGTCGCAACTGGTCAGTCAAGACTCAATCCTCAGTAAGTCGGCGCCCCGGTGTCTTCGGGTGCGATCGGCGCTTCTATAGTGACCGACTCGGGGGACGAATAATTCCAGGGTCCGGGTCTTGCCGGGTCCGGGGTGGTTCTTGCCGGGAGGACGATCATGAGTACCGCGAGCACGCGGCTGCCCGAGGGCCGCTACGGCAGCTCCTCGGACGAGCACGCCGACCGCAGACTCAAGGTCGCCGGCGCCGTCCTCGGTGCCCTGCTGCTCGCGCTGGTCGGCTATTTCGCCTACCACTATGTCGTGAAGAGCGAGATCAGCGCCCAGGTCGTCGCCTTCGACGCCTCGGACGGCGCGGTCAAGGTGCATCTGGAGGTCCACAAGGCCTCCGGCTCCGCCGGCTACTGCACGCTGCGTTCCCAGGGGGCGGACGGCTCCGAGGTGGGCCGGGCGGACTTCCGCTTCACCGGTTCCGCGACCCGGATCGACCGGGTGGTCACGCTCCGTACGACGGCCCGGGGCACCACGGCGGAGCTGCTCGGCTGCCACGCCGACTGACGTCAGCCGGAATACGTAGGCGCTGACCTGCGTTGACATAATTCTCATGGCTTATGTCCTCCCCCTTCCGCCGTTGAATTGTTAGGCTCGTGGTTTCGCCCATCCATGAAGGACCATGCTTCGGGGTAGGGCGATGCTTTGTATTCCCAGTACCGACGAGGAGCACCTGTGACCCAGACCAGCGAGAACGTCACCTGGCTGACCCAGGAGGCGTACAACCAGCTCAAGGCCGAGCTGGAGTACCTGTCTGGTCCTGCGCGCACGGAGATCGCCGCCAAGATCGCGGCCGCGCGCGAGGAGGGCGACCTGCGCGAGAACGGCGGGTACCACGCGGCCAAGGAGGAGCAGGGCAAGCAGGAGCTCCGTGTGCGCCAGCTGACCCAGCTTCTGGAGAACGCCAAGGTCGGCGAGGCTCCGACCTCCGCGGACGGCGCCGTAGCGCCCGGCATGGTGGTGACCATCGCCTTCGACGGTGACGAGGGCGACACCATGACGTTCCTCCTGGCCTCGCGTGAATACGCGAGCGCCGACATCGAGACCTACTCCCCGCAGTCCCCCCTGGGCACCGGTGTCATCGGCCACAAGGTGGGCGAGGACGCGGAGTACGAACTGCCGAACGGCAAGAAGGCCTCGGTGAAGATCCTCAAGGCCGAGCCCTACTCCGGCTGACGCGAACAGACACCAGCCCCCGGCGTCCGTGTGACGCCGGGGGCCTTGTCATTGATCTGCGTGACGCGGTGATGGCTGCGTAGCGGTCATGGCTGCGTCACGCGGTGGCCGAACGGTACTTGCGGACCGCGAGCGTCCGGAAGACCAGGATGATCACGACCGACCAGATTAGTGAGGCCCAGACGGGGTGCTGCATGGGCCAGGCGCCGGACGCGCTGAAGCCCGGAGGAAGATTGCCGAACAGCTCGCGGCTGGCCTGCACGGTGGCGCTGAACGGGTTCCACTCCGCGATGTGGCGCAGGAAGGCCGGCATCTGGTTCGCGTCCACGAACGCGTTCGAGATGAACGTCAGCGGAAACAGCCAGATCAGACCGCCCGAGGTCGCCGCTTCCGGGGTGCGCACGGACAGGCCGATGAGCGCGCCGATCCAGGAGAACGCGTAGCCGAGCAGCAGGAGCAGGGCGAATCCGGCGAGCACCTTGCCGAGGTTCTCGTGTGTGCGCCAGCCGACGATCAGGGCGACGACCGCCAGCACGACGAGGGTGAGCGCGGTCTGCACCAGGTCGGCGATGGTACGGCCGGTCAGCACCGCACCACGCGCCATGGGCAGCGACCGGAAGCGGTCGATGAGGCCCTTGTGCATGTCGTCGGCGATGCCCGCTCCCGCTCCCGCGGTGGCGAAGGTCACCGTCTGCGCGAAGATGCCGGCCATCAGGAACTCACGGTAGGCCTGGGTGGAGGTGGAGGAGCCGACCTTGATCGAGCCGCCGAACACGTAGGTGAACAGCACCACGAACATGATGGGCTGGATGAGCCCGAAGATGAGCATCTCGGGGATCCGGGACATCCGGATCAGGTTGCGCTTCGCGACCACCATCGAGTCGCGGAAGGACTGGCTGAGGGCGTTGCCGGGGGCGGCTACCCGCACGGTGTCGCTGACGGCACTCACTTCACGGTCTCCTTGCGGCTGTCCTTGCGGGTGTCCTTCTGGCCCTGCTCGGCGTCCTCGGCGTCCCCGGTCTTCTCCTCGGCCGTGTGTCCGGTCAGGGACAGGAAGACGTCGTCGAGGGTGGGGCGGCGCAGGGCGATGTCGTCGATCTCGATGCCCCGGGTGTCCAGCTCGCGGATGACCTCGGCCAGCAGCTTGGCGCCGCCGGTGACGGGGACGGTGAGCTTGCGGGTGTGCTCCTCGACGGTGGTGTCGCCCTTGCCGAAGCCCTGCAGCACCTCGGCGGCGGTCCGGATGTGGTCCCGCTGGTGCACCACGACCTCGACGCGCTCGCCGCCGGTGCGGGCCTTGAGCTGGTCGGAGGTGCCCTGGGCGATGACCCGGCCATGGTCGACGACCGCGATGTCATGGGCCAGGTGGTCGGCCTCTTCCAGGTACTGGGTGGTGAGCAGCAGCGTCGTACCGCCGGAGACGAGCTGTTTGATGACCTCCCACAGTTGCTGGCGGTTGCGGGGGTCGAGGCCGGTCGTCGGTTCGTCCATGAACATGACGGGCGGCGAGACGACCAGGGCGGCGGCGAGGTCGAGGCGGCGGCGCATGCCTCCGGAGTAGGTCTTGGTGGGGCGGTCGGCTGCGTCGGCGAGGTGGAACTGCTCCAGCAGTTCGACCGCGCGGTCCTTGGCCTGCTTCGCCCGCATCTGGTAGAGCCGGCCGACCATCTGCAGGTTCTCGCGGCCGGTGAGGTATTCGTCGACCGCCGCGAACTGTCCGGACAGGCCGATGGAGCGGCGTACGTCGTCCGGTTGCTTGACCACGTCCATGCCCGCGACGACCGCCCTGCCGCTGTCGGGGCGGAGCAGGGTCGTCAGACAGCGGACGGTCGTCGTCTTGCCCGCGCCGTTCGGCCCGAGCAGTCCGAGGACCGTGCCTTCTGGGACATCGAGGTCGACGCCGTCCAAGGCCCTTACGTCACCGAAGGTCTTGACCAGGCCTTCGGCATAGATGGCGCCTGGCATATCAGTCTCCACGTCGTCGGGGGTGCTTCGAAAAAGGCTAGGTATGTGCGCAGCGGCCCGCCTATGGTTTTCGCCGGTGCGACGGCAGGCGGGCGCAATCGTGACCACGCGACACACCATAACGCGATGTATCGCGTCAGTCGACAGATTTCCCCGAACGAGTGAATGAACAGGTCCTGACCTCGCCGGTTCCCGCGAGGAGCGGCCGCCCCGTCTCAGTCGATGACCGTGTAACCGGCCTCGCGCAGCACCTGCCGGACCTCGGTGCAGTGCACGGGCCCCATGGTCTCGAGGTGCAGCTCGACCTCCGCCTCCGAGAGCCCGAGCCGGGGGTCGGTCCGGACGTGGCTCACGTCCAGGACGTTGGCGTCGACCGCCGACAACACCCCGAGGAGGGTGGCGAGGGCGCCCGGCCGGTCGGTCAGCCGCAGCCGTACGGCCAGGTAGCGGCCCTGCGCGGACATGCCGTGCCGCAGCAACCGCTGCATCAGCACCGGATCGACGTTGCCGCCGGACAGCACGGCGACGACCGGTCCGGCGAAGGTGCCGGGCTCGGCGAGCAGCGCGGCGACCGGGGCGGCGCCGGCCGGTTCCACGACCAGCTTGGCCCGCTCCAGGCACAGCAGCAGCGCGGCGGAGAGCCGGTCCTCGCCGACCGTGCGGACCTCGTCGACCAGTTCCTCGACAAGCGCGAACGGCACCTCACCGGGCCGCCCGACCTTGATGCCGTCGGCCATGGTCACCGGGTTTCGCACCGAGACCGGGCGCCCGGCCGCGAGTGAGGGCGGATACGCGGCCGCGCCCTCCGCCTGGACCCCGACGATCCGTACGTCCGGCCTGATCGCCTTCACCGCGACGGCGATCCCGGCCGCGAGCCCGCCGCCGCCGATACCGACGACGATCGTGCCGACCTCCGGGCACTGGTCCAGGATCTCCAGACCGACCGTGCCCTGACCTGCGATGACGTCGGGGTGGTCGAAGGGGTGGATGAACACCGCGCCGGTCTCGGCCGCGTACTCCTGGGCGGCGGCCAGCGTCTCGTCGACCACCTGGCCGTGCAGCCGTACCTCCGCGCCGTACTCCCGGGTGGCGCTGATCTTGGGCAGCGGGGCGCCCTTGGGCATGAACACCGTGGCGTGCACGCCAAGCAGTGCGGAGGCCAGTGCCACGCCCTGGGCGTGGTTCCCGGCGCTGGCGGCCACGACCCCGGCGGCGCGCTCCTCGGGCAGCAGCCCGGCGATGCGCACGTAGGCGCCGCGCAGCTTGAACGAACCGGTCCGCTGGAGGTTCTCGCACTTGAGGTGCACCGGCGAGCCGACCAGCTGGGACAGGTGCCTGCTGCTCTCCATCGCGGTCACCCGCGCCACGCCCGTGAGCATCTTCTGAGCGCCGCGTACGTCGTCGAGGGTGACGGGGCGCAAGGAGTCAGCCGTGCTGTAGCTCATGACCCAAGTCTCGCAGTTCACAGGCCGAAGCCTCGGGTGTGACCAAGCTCCGAGACCGGTTTGCGCAGCGCCGGTACGGCTCGCCCCCCGTCCGCGTACTCTGTCCCCCACACCAGCACTCTTCATGAAGTGAGCCTCCGGCCATGCCCACAACACCTGAAATGTCGATGGACATGACGACCGTCGGTGACACCGGCCTCCTCGACACGCTGCAGCACGAGGTGGCGGTGTTCGCCCGCCGTGCCGAACAGACCCGCCTCGGCGGCGTCGGGCAGGTGCGCAACTCCATGGACCGCGCCGCGTATCTGCTGCTCAACCGCCTCGACAAGGAAGGCCCCATGGGGGTCAAGGCGCTCGCCGCGAGCATGGGGATCGACTCCTCCACGGTCACCCGGCAGGTGGCTCCGCTGGTCGACACCGGGCTCGTCAAGCGCACCTCGCACCCCGAGGACGGGCGGGCCGTGGTGCTCCAGCTGTCCCCGCGCGGGCTCTCACGGCTGGACGAAGTGCGTTCGTCACGGCGTCAGTTGATGGCGGAGTTGACGCAGGACTGGGAGCCGGAGGAGCGCGAGACGTTCTGCGCGCTGCTCACGCGCTTCAACAGCGCCCTGTCCGCGCGGATGGCCGTCCAGCCGGACACGGACACCCCGCCGGCCTCCTGACCCCTGGCCGGACGCCTCCACTCGTCGGCTCCCTCGTCGGCCTCCCGGACACAGCCGCCGAGCGCGGACAGCCGCCCAGCGCGGACACCCGCCGACCTCCCGCCCCCCGCGTCCGGCACACGTGCGTGTCGCCCGGCTCTTGACCGCGGGGCCACCCCTGGCCTCATATGAGACCTGGCCCCCGTCGTATCCGCGTCCGGGTCCCGGACGCGGTGGGGCCCCGCAGACGGGGAGGCACGGTGCGCGAGCGGCAGGCGTTGCACGACGCCCGCCGGGCCCGGGAGTTCGAGGCGTTCGTCGCGGGCGCGGCGGGACGGCTGCTGCATGCCGCGACCCTGCTCACCGCCGAAGCCCCGGACGCCTGCCCACGCGCGCGACGCCTGCTGACCCTCGCGCTCGCGCACACGTACGCGTGCTGGGACCGGCCGCACGGTGAGGACCCGTACGACCGGGCCCGCCAGCACCTCGCCCTGCGCTTCGCGAACTCCGCCTGGCACCAGTACGGCGGCCCGCTGAGCCGCACCCGCCCGCACCCGCGCAGCGCCCTCGCCGACCTCACGCCCCAGGAACGCCTGATCCTGGTGCTGCGGCTGTACGAGGGGGTCGCCGAGGAGCAGACGGCGGCGCTGCTCGGCCTGCCCACGGACCGGGTGCACGCCATCTGCGACCGGGCGACCGCCACCCTGCTGCACCCGCCCGAAAGGGCGGCGCCGACGGTGAGGGGCGCGAAGGTGGTGCCGTCGTGAACCGCACCGAACGCGAGGCCGCCGCCCGGCGGATCATGGAGCGGAAACCGCCACCGGTGCCACCCGACCTCTACGGCGAGGTGCTGCGCCGGGGCGGCCGCATGCTGCGCCGCAGGCGCACGGCCCGCCGCGCGCTGTGGCTGCTGCTGTGCGCGGCGGCGGTGGCGTTCACCGTGTGGGCGGTTCTGGTCCGGCCATGGGCGCAGCCGCCGTCCACGACGACTCCGCCCATCGTCGGCTGGTGAACCGGCGGAACTAACCCAGCGCCTGCTGGAGGTCCTCCAGCAGGTCGTCGACGTTCTCGATGCCCACGGACAGGCGTACCAGGTCGGCGGGCACCTCAAGGGCGGAACCGGCCGCCGAGGCGTGCGTCATCCGGCCCGGGTGCTCGATCAGCGACTCGACACCGCCCAGGGACTCCCCCAGGGTGAACACCTTGGCGCGGTCGCAGACCTCGACCGCCGCCTCCTCGCCGCCCGTGACCTGGAAGGAGACCATGCCGCCGAAGGCCTTCATCTGCTTGGCGGCGGTCTCGTGCCCGGGGTGCTCGGGCAGACCCGGGTAGAGGACACGCGTCACTCGCGCGTGACGGCTCAGCATGTCGGCGATCCTGGTGGCGTTCTCGCTGTGCCGGTCCATGCGCACCGCGAGCGTCTTGGTGCCGCGCAGCACCAGCCACGAGTCGAACGGCCCGGCGACCGCGCCCATCGCGTTCTGGTGGTACGCCAGCTCCTCGCCCAGCGCCTGGTCCGACACGATCAGCGCGCCGCCGACCACGTCCGAGTGACCGCCCATGTACTTCGTCAGCGAGTGCACGACGACGTCCGCGCCGAGCGACAGCGGCTGCTGCAGGTACGGCGTGGCGAAGGTGTTGTCGACGACGAGCCTGGCGCCCGCGTCATGGGCGACCTGGGCGACGGCGGCGATGTCGGTGATGCCGAGCAGCGGGTTGGACGGGGTCTCCACCCAGACCGCCTTGGTCTTCGGCGTGATCGCGGCGCGCACGGCGGACGGGTCGCTGGTGTCGGCGACGGACCACTCCACGCCCCACCGGGAGACGACCTTCGCGAACAGCCGGAACGTGCCGCCGTACGCGTCGTTCGGGATGACCACGTGGTCGCCGGGGCTGAGCAGCGTGCGCAGCAGGGCGTCCTCGGCCGCCAGTCCGGACGCGAACGCGAGCCCGCGGCGGCCGCCCTCCAGCGCGGCGAGGTTCTCTTCCAGGGCGGTCCTGGTGGGGTTGGCGCTGCGGCTGTACTCGTAGCCGCCGCGCAGGCCGCCGACGCCGTCCTGTTTGTAGGTCGAGACCTGGTAGATCGGCGGTACGACCGCACCGGTGAGGGGGTCCGCCGTGTTGCCCGCGTGGATGGCGAGCGTCTCGAAGTGCTGACTGATGTGCCTGTCGCTCATGGATGACGAGCCTAGTGCTCCCGCGCCCGCAGTGCGTTGTCCACAGGTCGCGGGACCGGTTGGCCAATTGTCCGCGCCGTCTGGTTCGCTTAGCGCATGGCGATTCTCTGGGCCCTGATGGCGTTGCTCCTGCTGAGCTTCGTGCTGCTCCCCGTCCTGCGGCGGCGGCGCGGCATGATCGAGCGGGTCCACCCGAGCCACCCGGACGCCGCCGACCCGGCGGACTACGGCTTCGTGCGCGAGGAGGAGCTGGACATCCGGATGCCCGGCGCCGACCAGGACCTGCTCGACGTCCTCGACCTGGTGCAGCGGAGCCAGGACTACCGAGCGGCGGCGCAGCTGCTCGCGGGCACGGAGATCGCGGGCGAGCTGCGCTGGCAGCGGGTGCAGGCCTTCGCCGGCGCGGCGGCGCTGGAGCTCCAGCAGCGGCCGGGCGGGATCAGTGAGACGCCGGGCGGGCAGTGGCTGCGGGTGTGGCGGGCCGAGCAGCCCAAGGACGCGGGCGGCGCGGCCGTGCACGCGGAGTTCCTGGTCCAGCAGGCGTGGCGGACGTCGACGCCGGGCACGGACGACTTCCGGATCATCATGGAGGAGGCCAGGGACGCCTGCGGGCAGGCGGCGCTGCTGTCCCCCGGGGACCCGGTGCCTTACATCGTCGAGCTCTCGGTGGCCCGCGGGCTGAACTACCCGCGGCCGGAGTTCGAGAAGCTGTGGCTGAAGATCCTGGACCGCGCGTCCTCGCACATGGGGGCGCATCTCGCGGCGCTGCACTACTGGTGCGAGAAGTGGCACGGCTCGCGTGAGCTGGCGTACTCCTTCGCCGAGGCGGCCGCCGCGCGCGCCCCGCAGGGCTCGCTGCTGGCCGCGATGCCGCTGTTCGCGGTCTTCGAGCACCTCCCCGAGGTGAACCTGGTGGCGAGCTTCTACCAGAGCGAGGTCGTCACCAAGGCGGTCCACGGCGCCCTGCACGCGGAGCACTCGGCCCGCCAGGACGATCCGATGCTCGCCCATGTCCGGCATCTGCTGGTCTTCTTCCTGGTCCGCTCCGAGCGCTGGGCGGAGGCCATGGGCGAGCTGATACACGTCGACGGGCATGTGGGGGCCCTGCCGTGGACGCTGTCCGCGAGCCCGGCCGCCGAGTTCGCCCTCTACCGCGCGCTGGCCGTGGCGGGTTACGAGGCGAACGGCGGGAGCCCGGCGACGCTGCTGCACTGAGCCGCGTTGCCGCCGCTTTCAGGGGTCCGGTGGGCTGCCTGGAGCCCGCCTGGGTTCGTCACGCAGCGCTTCGGAGGGAACAATGGAACTCCCGCGCCGTGTGAGGTGGTGGCGATGCCTGCTTGGCACCTGCGTGACTACCACGAAGACGATCTTGACCAGGCCATCGACATCTGGGACCAGAGCCGCCGGGCCGACGAGGACCAGGTGTTCGCGGTGTCCGAGGTCATGACGGCGGCCAAGGCCGGAGAGACGGCGGTCGTCGCGGTTGTCGGCGATGAACTGGTCGGCATGGCCGTGGCACAGGCGTACGGAAAGCGGGGGTGGATCCTCCTGATGGCGCTCGCCGCCCGCTGGCGCGAGCGCGGGATCGGCAGCGCACTCCTCTCCGATCTCGAGCGGCGCCTGCGGGCACTGGGCGTGCGCCACATCAGCGCGCTGCTGCCCGCCGGCGCCGCGGGGACGAAGGCTCTGCAGAACTCCGGCTACCGGATCCGCGAGGGTCTCACCTACTACGAGAAACTCGAACCCCCTGAGACCGCCAACGCGGAGGTCCTCGCGGCGCTGGGCGGCCGCGTGCTGCCCGGGGGGCTCTGGAACGCCATGGCCGGCATGGAGCAGGAGAAGCAGGTCGTCGAACGCCGTGTCGTGCTCCCGCTGACCGAACCGGCGCTGGCAGACCGTTACGGCGTCGTCCCGCCCAAGGCGATCATCCTGTTCGGCCCGCCGGGCACCGGAAAGACCAGTTTCGCCAAAGCGGTCGCCTCACGGCTCGGCTGGCCGTTCGTGGAACTCTTCCCCTCCCGGCTCGCGGCCGACACGAACGAGGGACTGGCCGTGGCGCTGCGGGAGGTCTTCGCGGACCTGGCAGAACTGGACTCGGTTCTGCTCTTCATCGACGAGGTCGAGGAGATCGCCGGTGCGCGCTCCGGGAAGGCGGTCGATCCCGGGCACGGAGTGACCAACGAGCTGCTCAAGCTCATCCCCATCTTCCGTGAGCACGACGCGCGGCTGCTGGCCTGTGCCACCAACTCGGTTCGCTCTCTCGACGCGGCGTTCCTGCGGCCGGGCCGGTTCGACTACGTCATCCCCATCGGCCCTCCGGACGCGACCGCCCGCGCGGCGATCTGGACCCGTTATCTCAGGACCTCCGTCGAGACCTCCGTCGAGACCTCCGTCGAGTCGGTGGACATCGCCCAACTCGTCCGGGCCAGCGAGCTGTTCACCCCGGCGGACATCGAGTTCGCCGCCCGCAAGGGCGCACAGGCGGCGTTCGAGCGCGAAGTCACCCATCGTCGGGGCCGGCCGGCCACGACCGAGGACTACATGACCGCCATCGCCGACACGCGGCCGACGCTCACCGCACAGGCCATCCAGGAGTTTGCGGAGGACATCGACAAGTACCGTCGGCTCTGAGACGGACTCCATGGGTGAACCACCATGGGAGGGCCGCAGGCAGGGGCGGTCCCCGGAAAGTCCCGATCAACACTTTCGCATCTCACAGAAATCGCCGGGGACCTGGCCGGTGCCCGACAGGTGTTCCGCGGAGGAACCCTGTCGCGGTTGACCGGTCCTATTTGCAACGATTGCTCTGGTTTGCGGCATAGTCAAGAGGGTCGGCCCCGTTACTGGGCGGCGGTCGGCTGCGGGGGGAGTTCGAACCGCAGCAGGGCCCCTGCCTGGTGCGTGCGCAGTTCCGTCTCCGTGTCCACGTGCCGCACCTCGCCCCCGTCGTCGATGACGGTCTGGGCCAGTTCATCGATCACGTCGGGCACCTCGCGCAGCGGCTCCCCGCAGAGCGGGCAGGCCTTCCCCGAGCGCACCAGCAGCCCGTCCCGGTCGCAGACGAAACCCGGTACGACGGCCTGCTCGTCCACCGCCAGCGTCCGGGTCGCGGCCAGGGACGCCGCCCACAGCGTCTCGTCGAGCCCGACGGCGGCAGGTCTGCCGGCGGCCTTGGCCTCGAGGATCTCGCCGACCAGCCGCCGCTGCTCCTCCTCGGCGTGGCCGGCGACGAGCTCCCGGACCTTCTGCCGGATGTCTTCGGGCGTCGCGGTGTCCCGGTCGAGGGTGAAGGTCCCGACGAGGCGGTCTGTCAGCTCACGCGGCAGGAAGTCGACGAAGACCGACACCTCGTGCGCCTGACCGCCGACGGCGAGCAGGTCGTAGCCCCCGCTCGCGAACAGTTGCTTGAGCTCGCCGACCAGCCGCCGGTAGTGCTTCTTGCTCAGCTCGTCCGCCTTGTTGCGCAGGCGGTACTCGGCGTACTCGTCGGCGTAGGCGTGTTTGCGCAGCGCACGGTCACGGATCACCTCGAGCTCGCGGACCTCGTCGAGGTAGTACTCCCAGACCTGGCCCACGCTCCTGTCCACGACGACGGCGCAGGTGCGGTAGTACTCGTCGAGCACACCCAGGAGGGGCCGGACATAGGGATCGGCGTCCACCACGATGCTCTCGTGCGTCCTGCGGGGCAGCCACACCTGTTCGTAGATGTCGTGGCCCGCGCAGGAGAAGACCGCGACGGTCCCAGGCCGGAGTGGCTCCTCACTCAGTGTCTTGTCGATCCTCGCGATGTCCTCGCGGAGCGAGAGCCGCACGGCGTGCTCGGCCGAACCGTCCTCCGCGAGCGGCCGGATGCGGTCCAGCAGGCTCGATACGCGGCTGTCGAATTGGCGGCGGTCGGGCCTGCCGGGGTTCACCGGGACGTACAGCGACACCAACGGGAGTCCGTCGCCTCTCAGCCGCAGGATTCGCTCGACCTGCTCTTGCGTGATCATCGCCGCTCCTCGCCGCTCCATGAGCCTCGTCGCCCGATGGGCCTCGCCCTTCGTTCCAGCTAACGAGGTGGGCGCAGCGGCGGCAACCGCAGCGCGACGGCCGCCGGACCGTCGATGCCATGTGGAGTGCCCGGACATGGCCTGACCGGCGCGTACGGCGGGCACCCCCGAGCGCGAGCGCGGCCCGGCCGTGGGCGTCGGCCGGGCAGCCTCCGCCCTGTGCCGGGCCGCCTCGCGGTCAGCGCTCCGTGCGGGCCGGCAGCCGCCATCCCGGGCGCGGGAAGTGGCAGGTGTAGCCGTCCGGGTAGCGCTCCAGGTAGTCCTGGTGCTCGGGCTCGGCCTCCCAGAAGGGGCCGACCGGCTCCACCTCGGTGACGACCTTGCCCGGCCACAGCCCGGAGGCGTCCACGTCCGCGATCGTGTCCTCGGCGATCCGCTTCTGCTCGTCGTCCACGTAGTAGATCGCCGAGCGGTAGCTGAGGCCGATGTCGTTGCCCTGGCGGTTCCTGGTGCTCGGGTCGTGGATCTGGAAGAAGAGCTCCAGGATCGCGCGGTAGTCGGTCTTCTCGGGGTCGAAGAGGATCTCGATGGCCTCCGCGTGCGTTCCGTGGTTGCGGTACGTCGCGTTCGGCACGTCACCGCCGGTGTATCCGACCCGGGTCGCCGTCACGCCCGGGAGCCGGCGGATCAGGTCCTGCATACCCCAGAAGCAGCCGCCCGCCAGCACGGCCCTCTGTGTCTGCGCAGCCATCACGGACCCTCCAATTTCTGTCAGCTCGGTCACTCGGGCTATTCGGCTCGCACATCACCGGCGTCCCGTGCCCACTCGCCTCAACGCGTGAGCGCTCCGGGCGATTCCGCGACTCCGAACCCGCCCGACCGGCCTGGCGGTCACCGTCCGCCGGCCCGCGCGAGCCGGCCCGGGAAATTGGGTTGCCCCGGCCCGGTGGGGACGGCTGAATGGCGCGTATGGCCGACATTCATGGCTCCTACGACGAGCTGCCGTACTGTGCGGGTTCTCCGCGGGTGCGGTTCTCGCCGCTCGGCGGGCCGTGGTGGGCGGCTGGCTGGTGGACGGCGTTCCGGTCTGTCCGCCGGACACCGCCGAGGACCTCGACGATGTCGAGGTCCGGCGGGGCCTCGGCCTCGTGCCGTTCGCGGGGGATGTGCATGCCGCCCAGTGGGGCACGCTGGCCCGGCTGGTCGCGGCGGTGTCGCACGGTTCCGTGCCGTACGGCGTCGCGATCGACGAGAACACCGTGCTGACGGTGACGGACGAGCGGGGCCTGGTCGGAGGGCGTGGGCGCGTGCACGTCGTACGGCCGTCCGGTGACAGGGCGGGTGCGGTCGTACCCGGCCGGTACGTCCGTGCCGCTGGATCAGCCGCCGCTGCCATAGGGCCGGGTGAGGATTTCCAGGCGGTGGCCGTTGGGGTCGTCGAAGTAGGTCCCGCGGCCGCCGTCGTTGGTGTTGATCTCGCCGGGGCGGCTGTGCGACGGGTCGGCCCAGAAGGAGAGGCCGGTCTCCCGGACGCGGGAGAAGATCTCGTCGAAGTCGTCCTCGGAGACCAGGAAGGCGTAGTGCTGCGGCGGTATGTTCCCGGGGGTCTCCATGTAGTCGAGGGTCACGCCGTTCGGTAGGGCGACCGGGACGAACGGGCCGTATTCCGGGCTGACTTCCAGTCCGAGGACGTCGGCGAGGAACCTGGCCGAGGCGTGCTTGTCGTGTGCGGCGACGATGGTGTGGTTCAGGTGCACGGTCATCGTGGGACCTCCTTCCGTCCAACGTACTCCCGACATTGATTTAGGTAAGCCTTACCTTAGCCGTCGACCGGGAGCAGGTCGTGCATGCGTCGAGAATGAGGGCCGTCCTGTCCGTATCCGCCGTGTCCGTCGTCGGCGGTCTGCTGGCCGGTTGCGGTTCCTCCGCCGCCGACGACGATGCCGGTCCCGTCGCACGCCGACGGGACCGTCCTCACCTACCACTGGTCTGCTCGGCGTCGACGGGCGGGCTGGTGCTGGTGACCGCCGACCTGGTGGCCCGCACCCTGGTGCCTCCGCCGGAGGTACCGGTGGGTGCGCTCACCTCCCTGGTCGGCGGTCCCTGTCTGCTCCATCTCCTCGGCAGACGGAAGTGACCCGGAGGTGACTCAGATCGTCGCCGTGTCGATCACGAAGCGGTAGCGGACGTCGCTGTTGACGACCCGCTCGTACGCCTCGTTGACCTGGTCGGCGCGGATGAGCTCGATCTCGGCGCCCAGGTGGTGCTCGGCGCAGAAGTCGAGCATCTCCTGGGTCTCCGGGATACCGCCGATGTTGGAGCTGGTCAGGACGCGGCGGTTGCCGAAGACGGAGGAGAGCAGCAGCGG
Organism: Streptomyces sp. NPDC005866; assembly: GCF_040629895.1. Taxonomy (NCBI): domain Bacteria; kingdom Bacillati; phylum Actinomycetota; class Actinomycetes; order Kitasatosporales; family Streptomycetaceae; genus Streptomyces; species Streptomyces sp. NPDC005866. Next base: position 88,096 of record NZ_JBEXWP010000030.1, on the reverse strand, counting down.
GGCCGGCTCCTCCGGGAGGCCGACGTTCACCATCGCCCCGTCGGTGCGCAGCAGCGACAGGTACGCGTCGAAGTCGAGCGGCGCCGACACCGTGTTGAGGATGATGTCGAACGTGCCCTTGAGCTCCTCGAAGGTCTTAGGGTCGCCGGTGGCGCGGTAGTCCGTGGCGCCCAGCTTCAGACCGTCGTCCTTCTTGCGGAGCGACTGGGACAGGACGGTGACCTCGGCGCCGAGCGCCGCCGCGATCTTGACGGCCACGTGGCCCAGGCCGCCGAGGCCGACGACCGCGACCTTCTTGCCGGGACCGGCGTTCCAGTGCTTCAGCGGGGAGTACGTGGTGATGCCGGCGCACAGCAGAGGCGCGGCGACGTCGAGGGAAAGGCCGTCGGGGATGCGGACGACGTAGTTCTCGTCGACGACGATCTTCTGCGAGTAGCCACCGTAGGTGGGCTGCCCGTCCTTGCCCACGGCGTTGTACGTCCAGATGGGGCCGCTGCCGGTGCAGTACTGCTGGAGACCGGCCCTGCAGTTGTCGCACTCGCGGCAGGAGTCGACCATGCAGCCGACGCCCACCCGGTCCCCCACCGCGTACTTGGTGACGCCGGGGCCGGCCTCGGAGACGACGCCCGCGATCTCGTGACCGGGCACCATCGGGAAGATCGCCGTACCCCAGCCCTCGCGGACCTGGTGGATGTCGGAGTGACAGATACCGGCGAACTCGATGTCGATGAGGACGTCGAATTCACCGACCGCGCGCCGCTCGATCGTGGTCCGCTCCAGCGGGGCCTTCGCGGCGGGCGCGGCGTAAGCAGCAACAGTGGTCATAAGGGGGGTTCTCCTAGGGGTGTCTTCGTGCCCGGTTGCCTTCGTCCGGGCACGGTCCCAGCCTCCCCCGCGCCACGTCCGCCACCCAGCCCCCGCCTCCACGTATGTCTGGCGTGCCTACCACTGGCGGGGTCAGGTTCCTGTGCGTACGACCGTGAATACTGGAGGTATGGAAGACCAGTCCCCGCCATCCTCCCCGTCCCTGGATCGGCGTGCCGAGCTCAGCGAGTTCCTGCGTACCCGGCGAGCCCGGCTGCTCCCCTCCGACGTGGGGCTGCCGGACTTCGGGCGGCACCGCAGGGTGCCGGGGCTGCGGCGCGAGGAGCTGGCCCAGCTGGCCGGGGTGTCGGTCGCGTACTACACGCGCCTTGAGCAGGGCAACGGGCGGAACGTGTCGGCGGAGGTGCTGGACGCGATCGCCCGCGCACTCCGGCTCACCGACGCCGAGCACGCGCATCTCATGCATCTCGCCAAGGGCAAGCAGCACAAGAAAAAGGCGTCGGCGCGGCCACAGCAGGTGCGCCCGGCGCTGGGCCAGCTGCTGGACAGCATGGAGGGCGTACCGGCGTACGTCTACGGGCGGCGCTCGGACATCCTGGCATGGAACAGGATGGCGGCGGCGGTCTTCGGTGACTGGGGGGAACTGCCGGTCATGGACCGCAACTGGGCGCGGCTGGTGTTCATGCGGCCCGACTACCGCGATCTCTTCGTCGACTGGGAGCAGAAGGCCATCGACATCGTGTGTCAGCTGCGGATGGACGCGGGCTGCTATCCCGACGACACCCGGCTGTCCGCGCTGGTCGGCGAACTCTCCGTTAAGAGCGAGGAGTTCCGCCGGCTGTGGGCGACGCACGACGTCAAGGAGAAGAGCCACGGGGTGAAGCGGCTGCACCACCCGCTGGTGGGCCCGCTGTCGCTCACCTTCGAGTCGTTCCGGCTGCCCGACGACGCCGACCAGGCCCTGGTCACGTATCACGCGGAACCGGGCTCGGCGTCGGTGGAGGCGCTGCGCCTGCTGGCCAGCTGGGGCACGGACGCGACCCGGGTCGCCCCGGCCCCCTGACCTGACCCGCGCATGGGAACGGCCCGCCGGAAGCCGCGCTTCCGACGGGCCGCTCGTTGTGGATCCACTCAGTGGCTACGACTCACTTGGCGTAGTACGCGTTGTAGATCGAGATCGTCGACTTGTTGCCCTTCTTGTCGGCGATCTTGGCGTGGAACGAGACGGCCTTGCCCTTGGCCGGGTTCTTGACGGTGATCTTGCCGTGGCTCACCGTCAGCTTCTTCCAGGTCCGGCCGTAGTCGTACGACACGTAGACCGAGAGGGACTTCAGGTTGCGGCCGGCGGCCGCGCCCTCGACGGTGACCGGGAAGGTGACCGTCCTGCCCGCCTCGACGCGGCTGTCCAGGCCGGTATTGGCGCCGAAGTGGACGGTGGAGGCCGGCAGCCGGCCCGAGGCGACGCTGGTCGGCTTCTTCGAGTGGAAGGTCCAGCTCGCGTCGATCCGGGTGGAGGCGGCCGCGACCTTGACCGAGCGGATGACCGAGGTGGTCAGCTTGTACTCGGCGTCACCGGACGGCACGGTGAACGCGTCGCCGCCGAACAGCGGGTCCTTGTTGGAGCCCACCTTGGTGCCGTTGCGGTACAGGGTGGTGTTCACCGACAGGAAGTCGGAGGACCCGGGGTGCTTGGCGCCGTCGGAGAACAGCGGGACGAAACCGTAGATCTGGTTGCCGTCGCGGAACAGACCGTAGTCGCTGGTCAGATGCGGGCCGAAGACCGCCGTGTTGAAGGTGTTCTTGTAGGTCTGGCCCGCCTTGTACGGCTGCGGGTCGGCCGTGTAGAAGGCGTCGGCGATCGGCATCCCCTGGGCGTCGTGGCCGCTGTACTGCGTGAGGTCGAAGCCCCACAAGGCGCCGTCCACGGTGGAGAGGTGGAAGGTGCGGGTGCCGGGCAGCTTCTGCTCCACGCTGCCGCCCGTGGCCACGCCCGCGCCGACGATGCCCCACGGGCTGAGCGAGCCGGTCTTGCCCGAGGCGGCGGCGCCGACGGAGTTCTTCACCGTGGAGAACTCAGCGGTCTTGAAGTGCCGGACCTTGTCGCCCTGGAGCTTCTTGACCTGGGCACTGGTGGCGACGTCGTACTCCTCGTCGGCGCCCTTGGTGAACTGGCCGCTCCAGGACTGGGTCAGACCGCTCGCGACCTCGCCGCCCAGCGGCGCGACCCGGATCTTGTCGAAGGTGTCGAAGCCGACCCCGAACCCGGCGCCCGCCGGGTCGTACATGTAGTCGACCATCGCGGAGTTCGGCTTGGCCTGCGCGTCCGGCACGGTGATGTCGGCCGCCTTGGTGGTGCGGGCGTCGATGGTGACCGTGAGGTCCTTGGTGACGCTCAGCTGGGGCTGGACCAGCCAGTCGAGACCGCCGTCGAAGGTGGTGAAGTCCTTCGTGATCCAGGCGTCGAGCAGGTACGTGCCCTTCGGCACCCGGAACGTGGTGGTCCCGGAGTCGACGGCCGGCACGTTGAAGGCGCGCCCGTCACCGAGGCCCGAGTAGCCGATCAAGGCGGTGTTGTAGACACCGGTCGGGTTGCCGTCGCGCCCGATGTGCTTGACGGTGACGCTGTACGACTGCACCTCACGCTGCACCGCGGCCGCCGTGCGGACGCTCTGGCCGTCGCCGGTCGCCGTGACGTACGCCGAGTAGGCGCCGTCGAGGGTGCCGCCCAGCTTGGTGTCGACGGTGAGGCCGACGGAGGCCGTGCCGCCCGCCGGGACGGTCACCTTGGTCGCGCCCAGCTTGAAGAAGCCGGCCGGGGCCGCCGCGCCCTTGGGGTCGGTGGCACTCGACGCGAGGCTGAGGGTGACGTCCTTGGTGCCGAGGTTGCGGTAGGTCAGCTGCTTGGTGACCGGGGTGTCGTCGGTGTGCGGCCACTGCTGCACACCGAAGTTCACCGACACCGGGTCGGCGACCACGGTCTGCTTGATGGCCTTGTCGACCTGGATACGGCCCGAACCCTGCTGGAACGGCGTGTACTTGCCGCCCTTGGTGGAGCCGGTCAGCGCGGCCTTGAGCTCCTGGTAACCCCAGTCGGGGTGTTCCTGCTTCAGGATCGCGGCGGCGCCCGCCACATGCGGGGTCGCCATCGACGTACCGGAGATGGTCAGGTAGCCGGCCGGGTTCTCGCCGACCTCCTGGTCGATGACACTGCCCTTGGCAGCGGCCGCGGTGATGTCGACGCCGGGCGCGGTGACGTCCGGCTTGAGGGCGCCCCCGGCGCTGGGGCCGGTGGAGGAGAAGTCGGCCAGCTTGTCGTTGCCGTCGACGGCGCCTACGGTGAGCGCGGCGTCCGCGCTGCCCGGCGAACCGATCGACTCGGGGCCCCCGTTGCCCGCGGCGATCGCGAACAGCATGCCCTTCTCGTTGGACAGCTTGTTGACCTCGGCCTCGAGCGGGTCGATCTCCGGGGTGTCGTAGCCGCCCAGGCTGAGGTTGACGACATCGGCGCCCTGCGCCGCCGCCCACTCCATGCCGGCGAGGATGCCGGAGTCGTCACCGGAGCCGTTGTCGTCCAGGACCTTGCCGTTGAGGATCTTCGCGCCGGGCGCGACACCCGTGTACTTGCCGTGCGACTTGGCGCCGGTGCCCGCCGCGATGGAGGCGACGTGCGTGCCGTGGCCGAAGTGGTCGGTGGCGTCGGCGGCCGTGGTGAAGTTCTTGGACTCGATCACCTGGTCCTTGAGGTCCGGGTGGGTCGCGTCGACACCGGTGTCCAGGACGGCGATCTTGACGCCCTTGCCGTTGTAGCCGGCCGCCCACGCCTTGGGGGCACCGATCTGCGGCACGGACTTGTCGAGGCTGGCCTTGCGGACGCCGTCGAGCCAGACGTGCGCGATGCCGGAGGCGGCCTTGTCCCCGTTGGTGACCGCGTCCCACAGGTCCGGCGTGTCCTTGACCGGGGTCTGCACGGCGTCGGCGTTGAGCGTCTTGAGGCTGTGGCGCAGGGTGCCGGCGTCGCGGACGTCGGCCTTGGTCGCGGTGGCGGCGCCCTGGTAGCCGACGATGACCTTGAGGCCGTTCTTCTGCGCCGTGCGGGTCGTGACCTTGTTCAACTCGGTGACGTCGAACAGCCGTTGGTCCAGCTTGCCGGAGGCGATCAGCTGGACGGCGTCACCGGGGACGACGAAGGTGTGCCCGTCGGCCTTGCGGATCTGGAAGGGTATGTGCTGTCGTCCTTCGGCCCGCTCCAGGCCGACGACCCGGCCCTTGGCGTCGAGGGCGACCCGGTCACCGGTGATCAGGGTGACGTGGTGCCTGGCGGTGATCGAAGAGGCGGACCCGGCGGCCGAGGCGGCACGCTGCTCCGTCTTCGCCGACGCCGGACTGGTCATGCCCGCGGCGAGGGCGACGGCTGCTGCCGTGGCCACCGTGGCCGCGGCGGCTCTTTTCACTTGTCTGCGCAAGACTCCCCCTGGGAGACGGTGTGCCGGGCGAATTCCCCATTCACCCGGCCGGGGGCAGTCCCGTACGCGTATGCGTCAACCCCCCGGAATACGGAGTATGCCGGGGGGTGATCAGCGGGCTCAATAGATGAGAGACCGGTAAGGAGAGTGCGCGGGAACTGTTACGCGCCGGGGCGAACACCGTTACACAACCGCGCGGTTGTGCGACGGGGTTCAATGTTAAGCGCCGGCGTTCTCCTTGACGGTGATCTTGCCTTTGCGGATGGTCGCCAGCCGCGGGGCCTTCTTCGCGATCGCGGAGTCGTGGGTGACCATGATGAAGGTCAGTCCGTGCTCCTTCCACATGCGCTCCAGTACGTCCATGATCTCGTCGCGCATGCCCTCGTCGAGGTTGCCGGTGGGCTCGTCGGCGAGCAGCACCTTGGGCTGCTTGACGAGGGCCCGGGCGATGGCGACGCGCTGCTGCTGGCCGCCGGACATCTCGGAGGGCAGGTGCCCGAGGCGCTCGCCGAGACCGACCGACGTCAGCGCCTCGGCGGCACGCTCACGGCGTTCCCTGGTCCTGACGCCGAGCGGGACGAGGGCGGTCTCGACGTTCTCCTGGGCGGTGAGCGTGGGGATCAGGTTGAACGACTGGAACACGAAGCCGACGTTCTCGCTGCGGACCCGGGTCAGCTTGGTCTCGGAGAGCTTGGCCAGGTCGGTGCCGTCCAGGACGACTTCACCGGAGGTCGGCCGGTCCAGGCCGCCGATCATCTGGAGGAGGGTGGACTTGCCGCCGCCGGTGGGGCCCTGGATGACCAGGCGGTCACCGTCGGAGATGGTGAGGTCGATGCCGTCGAGGGCGCGGACGGTGTCCTTGCCGCGGGAGTAGAGCTTGGCGACGTTTCTGAGTTCGTACATGGTGGCTCCTGGAGGGTTGTGGGGGTGGGGCGGCCGGGTGTCTGCGGGCCCGCTACAGCGCGGGCACGCCTGTCAGTTGACGTAGCTGCGGGCAGTCGTGCCGCTTGGGGCGGCACGGGTGGGCGCAGCGGCACCCTGCACGCGCCGGTAAGCGACACCCCCGCCCCAGCCCACGTCAGCTACTCCACGCGCCGCAGTGCGTCCGCCGGGCGGAGCCTGGACGCCCGCCAGCCGCCGAACGCGCCCGCGATCAGGCCGCCGGCCACCGCCAGGCCCACGGCCACCGCGATCGTCGTCACGCTGACCGGGGCCGTCAGGGCGACCTCCAGGGTCTTCGCGGCCTGCCGGCCGCCGCCGAAGCCGCCACCCCCGCCGGGGCCGCCGCCCGCGTTGCCGCCGCCACCGGCTCCGCTGCCGAGGGAGGCCTGCAGGCTGGGGCTGATCTCGGTGACGACGTACGCGCCCACCAGACCGAGGGCGATACCGAGCGCACCGCCGACCAGGCCGTTGACCATGGCCTCACCGATGACCTGCCCGGTGACCCGGCGGGACTTCCAGCCCAGCGCCTTCAGCGTGCCGAACTCGCGGACGCGGCGGGAGACCGCCGAGGAGGTCAGCAGTCCGGCGACCAGGAACGCGGCCACCAGCACCGCGATGGACAGCCACTTGCCGACGTTGGTGGCGAGGGAGGACGCCGTGGAGAGGGAGCCGGAGACGGTGTCCGCGAGGTCGGCGGAGGTGGTGACCGTGGTACCCGAGACGTTCTTCTGGATGGTCGACTTGACGGCCGAGATCTGCTGGGAGTCGGTCGCCTTGACGTAGATCGTGGTGACCTTGTTCTTCTCGCCGGCCAGCGTCTGGGCCTGTTTCAGCGGCATGTAGAGGTTGGCCGCGGCGTCGCCGCTGTCGGCCGTCGCGATGCCGATGATCGTGAACTTGACCTTGTTGATGGTGACGGTCGAACCGGCCTTGTACTTCTTCTCCTTGGCGTACGCCGAGTCGGCCACCAGCACCTTGGCGTCGGTCTCGGTCGTCTTGAAGGTACGGCCGCTGGTGATCTTCGACGAGGTCAGCGGGCCAATCCCGGTCTGGGTGACGTCGGTGCCGTAGACCGTGTACGAGTTGACGTCGAAGTTGGCGCCACCGCCCCGGACCTCACCCTGCGGCGCGCCGGTGCCGCCGCCGTTGCCCTGGCCCTGGCCGCCCTGCTGGTTGCCGCCGTTCTGGTTCTGCTGGAACTGACCCCGGGTGAACTGGCCGTCGATCTTCACCACGTTGAGGTTCAGCCCGCCGACCGCGGTCGCGACGCCCTTCTGGTCCGAGACCTTGGTGACGGTGGAGGAGGCGAGGGTGGTGAAACCCTGCACCCTGACGCGGTCGCTGCTCTGAGTGCTCGACGAGTCGTTGTTCTGCGCGTCGAACTGGAAGCGCGGACGCTGGGAGTCACTCGTGGACGCCGACGCGGCCTTGGTGACGGTCATGTCCGTCCCCAGGCCGTACAACGACTGGAGGACCTTGTCCTGTGCCTTCCCCATGCCGTTGGACACGGAGTTGACCACGATGACCAGTGCGATGCCCAGCGCGAGGCCGGAGGCGACGACAAGAGCCGCTTTTCTGCGGCGGCGCAGTTCGCGCCTCAGGTAGGTGAAGAACATGACGGCAAGCTAGGGACGCCCCGTGATGGCTCGATAAGGGCGGAATAAGAGAAGCATGAGAAGGCTGTGGCGGACCCCGGAAACGCCGGTGCCGCCCTGGGGGCGGCACCGGTGAGCTGTGTGTCGGCTGTGCGTCAGACGGCCGAACCGGCCTTCCAGGCGGTCCAGTTCAGGTTCCAGCCGTTGAGGCCGTTGTCGGGGGCCACGGTCTTGTCGCCGGTGTTGGAGATGACCACCACGTCACCGACGATCGAGTTGCTGTACATCCAGTAGGCGGGCGTGCTGGTGTCGTTGGCGCCCTTGGTGTCGGACATGCCCACGCAGCCGTGGCTGGTGTTCACGGCGCCGAAGATGGACTTGGCGCCCCAGTAGTTGCCGTGCAGGAACGTGCCGGAGTTGGTGAGGCGGATGGCGTGCGGCACGTCCTTGATGTCGTACTCGGCCTTGCCGTCGTTGTCGGTGAAGCCGACAGTCGTGCCGTTCATGCGCGTCTGCTTGAACTTCTCGGACATCACCATGATGCCGTTGTACGTCGTGTGCTGGGGCGAGCCGGCCGATATCGGGATGGTCTTGACGGTCTTGCCGTCCTGGGTGACCTTCATCTGCTTGGTCTTGGCGTCGACGTAGGAGACCTGGTTGCGGCCGATGTGGAAGGTGACCGTCTTCTGCTGGACGCCGTAGACACCGGAGGCGCCCTCGACACCGTCGAGCGCGAGCTTCAGCGTGACGGTGGAGTTCTCCTTCCAGTAGTCCTGGGGCCGGCAGTCCATGCGCTGGGTGGAGAACCAGTGGCAGGCGACCTCCTGGCCGCTGCTGGAGGAGACCGTGATGCCCTTCTGGACGGCGGCCTTGTTGGTGATCTGCTTGTCGAAGTTGATCGACACGGGCATGCCGACGCCGACCGTCGAGCCGTCCTCCGGGGTGAAGCTGCCTATGAAGCTGTTGGTCGGGGAGACCGTGCTGAAGGAGGCGTTCTCGTGCGCGATCAGGCCGGCGGAGTCCTTGGCCTCGGCGGCGACCTTGTAGGTGGTGGACCGCTCCAGCTGGACGGAGGGCTTCCAGCTCGTCTTGTCGGCGGACAGGGCACCGGTGACCGCGGTGCCGGCGGCGGTGGTCATGGTGACGCTGGTGAGCGTGCCCTTGCTGACGGTGACGGCGGCGGAGTTGTTGATGGACGCGTTGCTCGACCCGTCCTTGGGCGTGATCGTGATGTCGGCCTTCGACGACTTCTTGGCCGCGGCCGCGTCCGCCTGGGCCTGGGAGCTCTCACCACTGCCGGACGCCTTGCTGTTGCTGCCCGAACACGCCGTGAGCACCAGCACACCGCCGAGCAGTGCGGACGCGGCCATCAGGCTCTTGCGCCGCTTACTGTCCGTCATCACACGCTTCTCCATCACTGCCGAGTCCGCGAACACACCGAGAGCCCCCGTCAAAACCTTCAACGCTACGGCCGCTTCGTCCCGTTCCACATTCCTGAGATGTGTGGGGCACACCACTTCCGCCGGGGCGGCCGGTGCGGCGGGGTTCGGTCCGTGCGCCGTCTGAGACGACGAAACCCCGGACGGCGGTTGCCGTCCGGGGTCACTGGTTCCCCGGATCGTTCAGCCGATGCCGTCCTCTTCTTCGTCGCCCGCGCCATCTTCCTCGTCAAGGTCCCAGTCCGGCGAATCCGGATCATAGGAAACGTGCTCGCTCGACCAGGAGGCCTGCTGCAGCTCTACCCCGGGCACCTCGCTGACCAGGTCGAACGGATCAACGAGATGGGCCAGGGCCTCGGCGGTGTCTTCCGTCACAGCGGTCTCGGCGTGCGTCCGCTCCTCGCCGGGCAGCTCGGGGTCCTCGGCGATCCGCTGCAGCGCGGCCTTGGTGACCTCGTCGGCGTCCTCGACTTCGAGGACCAGCTCCACCCGAAGCCGCACAAAACGTGATGTCTCTGGAGTGCTCATGCCCGGAGCGTACGGCCGAAACCTCCCGTGACTTTCCCGTGACCCGCGATTTTCACTAACATCACCCCGCACGGCCAATTCGCCAGCTTCACAAGGGGATCGATATTCCGTGTCATCCGTTCGCCGCCCGTTGCTGACCGCCACCGCCGCAGGCACGCTCCTGTGCGCGCTGTGGTTCGTCCCGTCCGCCAACGCGTCGCAGGACGCCCCGGCGAGAACCGGCACGTCGGAGAGTTCGGAGAGTACGGCGACGCAGGTCACCCAGCAGGCCAAGGCGCTCTCCGAGGCCACCTCCGATGCGACCGTGGACGCCACCCAACTCGCCGACACCGGAGGCCCGGACACCACGCCGTACATCGTCGGAGGCACCCTCTCCCTCGCCGTCGGCGCGGGGTTCGTGGTCTATTCGGTCCGCCGGGAACGACTGGAATTTTAATAACGTGACCGGTCCTTGACCGGGGACTCACAGTCCCGTCATGAAGAGATCATCGGGCGCTCGGATGTGTACCCTCGCCGCCGGCGGCGCACTGTCCCTCGCCCTCATCACAGGCTGCTCCGACGGGAGTTCGCAGGACGCGACCGGCTCCGCGGACTCCGCCTCCACCACGCAACTCCCCGCGGCCCCTTGAGAGGGGCCGCGGGGAGAAACCCAGGGGCGCGGGGCCGTATCGATATGCGGCTACCGCCGCGTGGGCGCGACCAGCCCCCACGCACCCGCGCCCGACCGGCTACCGCAACGGCCCGGTCACCTTCTCCGCCGCCTCGACAAGCGCTCCGCCCCGCACGAACTCCTCCGCCGCGGCCAGGTCAGGGGCCAGGTACCGGTCAGGCCCCGCCCCCCGCACCCCCGCGGAGCGCGCCGCTTCGATCACGGCCCGCGAGGCCGGTGCCGGCGCCAGCCCCACCCTCAACTCGATCGCCCGGGTCGCCGCATACAGCTCGACAGCGATGATCCGCGCCAGATTGGCCACGGCCGTACGCAACTTGCGCGCCGCCGACCACCCCATGGACACATGGTCCTCCTGCATCGCGGAGGACGGAATCGAGTCGGCCGACGCCGGAACCGCGAGCCTCTTCAGCTCGCTGACCAGCGCCGCCTGGGTGTACTGGGCGATCATCAGGCCCGAGTCGACGCCCGCGTCGTCCGCCAGGAACGGCGGGAGCCCATGGCTGCGGTTCTTGTCCAGCAGCCGGTCGGTCCGCCGCTCGGCGATGGACCCGAGGTCGGCCACGGCGATGGCGAGGAAGTCGAGGACGTAGGCGACCGGCGCCCCGTGGAAGTTGCCGTTGGACTCCACCCGCCCTCCCCCAGTGCCGAAAGCCTGGGAGGTGCCCCCAGGCAGCACGACCGGGTTGTCGACGGCCGAGGCCAACTCCCGCTCGGCGACGAGGCGGGCGTGCGCGAGGGTGTCCCGCCCGGCCCCGGCGACCTGCGGAGCACACCGCACGGAGTACGCGTCCTGCACCCGCGGCGCGTCGTCCTGGTGGTGCCCGGTGAGCTGGGAGCCCTTGAGCACGGCGAGCATGTTGGCGGCGCTGTCACCCTGCCCGGGGTGCGGGCGGATCGCGTGCAGCTCGGGCGCTAGCACCTTGTCCGTCCCGAGCAGCGCCTCAAGGCTCAACGCGGCCGTGACATCGGCGGACTTGTAGAGCATGTCCAGGTCGGCGAGGGCCATGACCAGCATGCCGAGCATGCCGTCGGTGCCGTTGAGGAGCGCGAGCCCCTCCTTCTCGCGCAGTTCGACGGGGGCGATCCCGTGCTCGGCGAGCAGCTCACCGGCAGGGCGGACGACCCCGTCCGGCCCCTCCGCGTCCCCCTCTCCCATGAGCGTGAGTGCGCAGTGGGAGAGCGGGGCCAGGTCGCCGGAGCAGCCGAGGGAGCCGTACTCGTGCACGACCGGGGTGATGCCGGCGTTGAGCACGTCGGCCATGGTCTGGGCGACCTCGGGACGCACACCGGTGTGTCCGGAGCAGACGGTCTTCAGCCGCAGGAACATCAGGGCCCTTACGACCTCGCGCTCCACCCGCGGCCCCATGCCGGCCGCGTGCGAGCGGACGATGTTGCGCTGCAGCTGGGCCCTCAGCTCCTGGCTGATGTGCCGGGTCGCGAGCGCGCCGAAGCCGGTACTGACGCCGTAGACCGGGTCCGGTTTGGCCGCAAGCGCGTCCACGATCCGCCGGGCCGCCGCGAGCGCCGCGACCGCCTCCGCCGACAGTTCGACCCAGGCCCCGCCGCGTGCCACGGCGAGGACGTCGGACGCGGTGACGCCGGACGTCCCCACCACCACAGTGTGCATATCCATATTCAGGAGCGTACGCATTGAATGTTCCCGCTGTCACTAGTGGGGTACGGGGTTGCCCCTTACTCGTACGTCACAGTCCGCGGCGGCCACGGAAGCTGCGCCGCTCGGCCCGTTCCGGCGGGGGCGCGTCGGCCAGTCGTACGACGGGATCGTCCGGCCCCTCCCGGCCGGCCACCACCGGCCGGTCCGCGCGGAGCGCCTTGGCACGGTACTGCGCGGCGTCGGCGAGCCGGAAGAGACGACGGGCGGAGCCCACCGGCCCGATCGGGTCCGCGGTCGACGCGACCCCGCACGCGACTCCCTCCCCCAGCTCCAACTCCCCGGCGCGGCGGCAGAGTTCACCGGCCGCCTTGACCACGTCGTCCGCCGACGGGCCGACCACCAGCAGACAGAACTCGTCCCCGCCGAGCCGCGCGGCCAGGGCGCCCGGGAGCATCGCCCCGCACAGGGACAGGACCGACCCGAAGCGTTCGAGGAGGCGGTCACCGACGGCGTGCCCCTGGCTGTCGTTGACCCGCTTGAGTCCGTTGAGATCGCAGACGACGAGACTGACCACGGCGCCGTCCGCGCGGTGCTGGTCGATCGCCTCGTCCAGGCGTACGTCGACGGCACGGCGGTTGGCGAGCCCGGTGAGCGCGTCGGTGTACGCCAGCCGGCGGGCCTCCTCAAGACGCTCGGTCTGCGCGATCCCGGCGGAGACGACCGAGGCCAGGACGGTGGCGAAGTCGGCGTCGCCGCGGTCGAAGACGGAGGCGTGGGCGGCGCGGGCGACATACAGCTCGCCCCAGGCCCTGCCGTGCAGCAGGATCGGAGCGACCAGGCAGCAGCCGCGGCCCCTGCGACGCAGGGCGTCGACCCGCTGGTGGGAGTAACCGGGGCGGCCGGCGGCGGGGCCCTCGGCCGTCTCCACCCACGCATTGGGGCCGCCGCCGCCCGCCCAGCGTTCGTGGAGGAACTCGGTGATCTCCGGGAACTGGTGCACCGGGTAGGCCTCGGCGTCCGGGAACTCCTCCTCGTCCGGGGCGCGCTCCCCGACGTTCACGAGGACCCGCAGCCGGCCGAGCTCGCGCTCCCAGACGGAGAGCGCGGCGAAGCTGCCGTCCAGGGCACGGCAGGCACCGGCCGCGGCGGCGTGCCAGCACTCATGTGGAGTTTGGGCCGCGGCCATGCCCTGCGCCAGCGCCACTACAGCGGCGAGCCGGTTGTTCTCACCCATTACTCCAGGTTAGGGAGGATTGTCATGAATCGGGACATGGGTGCGGCGAACAGGTGTTGCGGGAACCCGCCCCCAGTCCGCGCCCACGGCCACCCCTACTCCCCCGGCCACTCCGGCTTCCGCTTCTCGTTGAAGGCCGCGACACCCTCCGCCCGGTCCCCCGAGAACGCCACCGACCGCCATGCCGCGTCCTCCACCTCCAAGCCCGCCCTCAGGTCCAGCCCGTGCCCGAGCCGCAGCGCCCGCTTCGCCGCCCGCAGCCCCACCGGGGAGTTCGCCGCCATCCGTTCCGCCAGCGCCAGTGCCGCCTCCCGGTCCTGTCCCGTCTCCACCAGTTGGTCGACCAGCCCCAGCTCATGCGCCTCCGGCGCCTCCACCCGCCGCGCCGAGAAGATCAGCTCGGCCGCGCGGGCCGCCCCGACCCGGCGGGGCAGCAGCTGCGTGCCGCCGCCTCCCGGAATCACGCCCACCGACACCTCCGGCAGGCCCACCACGGCCGTGCCGTCGGCCACGATCACATCGCAGGACAGCGCCAGCTCGAAGCCCCCGCCGAGCGCGTAGCCGTGCACGGCGGCGATCGTCGGCATCGGCAGCTCCAGTACGCCGGTGTACGCCCCGCGCGACAGCGGCCGCGACCGGACCAGCTCCGCGTCGGTCATGGAGTTGCGCTCCTTGAGGTCGGCGCCGACGCAGAACGCCCGCTCGTGCGAGGAGGTCAGCACGACCACCCGGGCGTCCCGGTCGGCGCTCAGCGCGGCGCACGCGGCCACGATCGAGCGGGCCATGTCCGCCGACACCGCGTTCATGGCCTTGGGCCGGTCCAGTACGAGTTCCACCACATGACCGTGCCGCCGTACCAGCACGAACTCCCCGTACCGTTCCTCGCTCATGACACCCTCCGCTCGACTCATCCCGCTCGCGTTAACGCCTGTTAACCGCACGATCATCGCAGCCGGGCCCGGCCCGGGGAAAGGGGCACGAACCGGCTCCGAGCCCCTCGTTCGAGTGACATCCCGGGAGACTCCCGGCGCACGCCCCAGACGAGCGCATAACGTGCGCGCCACGGCGCGTCGGGGGCGCGCAGCGGGGAGGGAGCGTCATGACAGGAACGCCGTCAGTCAGTCGCGGGGGGCGGCACCGCAAGCCCCGGCCGCGCAAGGTGCTGTTCGCCGCCGGAGGGCTCGCGCTGGCCGCCGGGGTGCTGAGCCTCGTACGGATGGCCCCGGAGGGCGGCGTAGGCACGTCCGGCACGGCGGAGGCAGAGCCCCGGCTGGACCCGACCGCCGACGCGACGGACCGGTCGGCGAACTCGGCCGCCACCGTCGGGCCGGTCCCCACGGCCGCCTCCTCGGCGGCCACCGTCATGGGCGGCGCAAGCCCCACCCCGACGGCCACCGCTGCCGCCACGCCGTCCATGTCGCCGTCGGTCTCGCCCACCGCACTGCCCGGCAGGGTCACGGTCCCGACCACCATCCCGACGGGCCCGGCACGGCCGGCAGGCACTTCACCGGCGCCGGCGACCAGCGCACCGGCCGCGACCCCCACCCCGACGCCGACGCCCCTGCCCAGTGCGCAGCAGCCGGGCCACGGTGTGTGTCTGCCGATCGTCGGACTGTGCGTGGACCCGCTGCTGGCCCCAGGCCCTAGGACTCCCCGTCGCGGCGGGTGAGCAGCCAGGGCTCGACCACACCGAGGCCACGCACCGGGCGCTGCCACATCGGCTGGAGCGCGAAGCGGTACGTCGGCGGTTCTTCGCCCTCCTTCTCGGCGGTGGCCGCGGCCTCGGCGGCCTCCGCCTCCGAGGCGGGCGCCTCGCCGCTGCGGATCAGTTCCTCGGCGAACGCCGAGTCGACGAGCACGGCGTCCCGGGGGGCTATGGAGGTCAGCCGGGAGGCCAGGTTCACGGTCGTACCGAAGACATCGCCCATTCGGGTGGTCACGGTGCCGAAGGCCATGCCGACGCGCAGCTCCGGCATCGTCTCGTCGTTCGCCATGGTCTCGACGAGGCGCAGCGCGATGTCTGCGGCCGTGCCCGCGTCGTCGGCGGCGTACAGGACCTCGTCGCCGAGGGTCTTGATGAGCCGGCCGCCGCGGGCCGCCACCAGGTCGGCGGCGGTGGTCTCGAAGGCCTCGACCAGCTCGCCGAGCTCCTCCTCCTCCATCCGCCGGGTCAGCCGGGTGAACCCGACGAGGTCGGCGAAGCCGACGGCCAGCCGCCGGTCGACCATCTCCTCGTCGTCGGCCGACTGCACGACCCGGCCGGCCGAGGCGGCGAGCTGGCGGCGCCAGACGTAGACCAGGAACTCCTCCAGCTCGGGCAGGAGCAGCTCGACGATCGGGTACGTGACCTCGGTGCGGGTCATGCCCGGCTCGGGGGGCTCGGTCAGGCCCTCCAGGAAGGAATCCATCTGCCACTCGGCCAGACGGGCGGTGGTCTGCCCGGTCGACCGTGCCACCTGCACGGCCATGGCCTCGCTGAGCAGGCCCGCCTCGACGAGACCGGCGAGCCGGCGCAGGGCCAGCACGTCGGCCTCGGTGAGCGCCTTCGCCTGTCCGATGTCCGCGAAGCCCATGGCCCGCCAGAACCTCGAAGCCAGTTCCATGGAGACACCGGCGCTGCGAGCCGCCTGGAACGGGGTGTAGCGGCGCTCGGCACCGAGGATCAGGCCTTCGAGGCGCAGCGCGAGCGGGTCCTCGCCGGAGTCGGCGGCGTCCGCGCCCTCGCCGGAGCCCGTGTCGTCGACGGTCACGCCTACTGCCCTTCCGATCTACCGCGGTCGCATACCGACCGGCCTCAACTCTACGGCAGCTGTGCGGTAGCTCACTTCGTGAGGTGGGCCGGCATCAGGGGTTACGGGGTGGTGAGAGGGGGCGCGGTGGTGGCAAGGCGCCCCCTACGGAGCACGTCGTAGCTGCGGGCAGCCGCGCCGGTGGTCGACGCCCCCCGCCCCAGCCTGCGCCCATCCGCACGACTCACGCCACCGCCGCCCCGCCTCACGCCGCCCGCAGATGCACGATGTCCCCCGCCCCCACCGGCTCCTGCACCCCCGCCTCCGTGGCGATCACCAGCCGCCCGTCCCCGTCCACGGCCACCGCCTCCCCCACCAGCGACCGGTCGCCGGGCAGCTCGGCCCGCACCGTCCGCCCCAACGTCGCGCACCCGGCCGCGTACGTCTCCTGGAGCCCGCTGCGCGCCGGATCGCCCTCCGCCGCGCGCCAGCGCCCGTACCAGTCCTCCAGCGACCGCAGCACCGCCCGCAGCAACGGATCCCGGTCCGTGGTCACCGCCCCCGCCAGTGCCAGCGACCCCGCCTGCGGCACGGGGAGCTCATCCGCACGGAGCGTGACATTGATGCCGACGCCGACCACGACACCGTCCTCGCCGGCCCGCTCCGCCAGAATGCCCCCGGCCTTGCGCTCCTCGTCACCGACGGTTACCAGCAGGTCGTTCGGCCACTTGAGTGCCGTGTCGACGCCGGCCGCCCGGGTCAGCCCCGTCGCCACCGCCACCCCGGTCAGCAGCGGCAGCCAGCCCCAGCGGGCCACCGGCACCTCGGCCGGCTTCAGCAGCACAGAGAAGAAGAGGCCCGAGCGCGCCGGCGCCGTCCACTGGCGATCCAGGCGGCCCCGCCCGGCCGTCTGTTCCTCGGCGACGAGCACGGTGCCCTCCGCGGCCTTCCCCGCGTTTGCCCGCGACACCAGCTCGCTGTTCGTGGAGCCGATGCGCTGCACGACCTCCACGCCGGTCCACAGCCCGCCCTCCCGCACCAGGCCCCTGCGCAGCCCCGCGGCACCGAGCGGTGGACGGTCCAGGTCGGACCAGCGATTGTTGTTCTCGTCTGCTGCGTCTCGCGGCGTCATGCAAGCCACCCTAGGTGTGTTGTACGCCGCACTGCCGTTTGGTAGGTG
Source organism: Streptomyces sp. NPDC005866 (assembly GCF_040629895.1). Classification (NCBI taxonomy): domain Bacteria; kingdom Bacillati; phylum Actinomycetota; class Actinomycetes; order Kitasatosporales; family Streptomycetaceae; genus Streptomyces; species Streptomyces sp. NPDC005866. The sequence continues at coordinate 70,876 of NZ_JBEXWP010000030.1, read as the reverse complement.
CCCCACTACTCTACGGATGAGTAACCGTCCCCCCTTTTGAGCAGGCAGGGAGCCGCATCCCGATGTCCGAGCCGGAAGAGATCGACATTCACACGACCGCGGGGAAGCTCGCGGATCTCCAGCGCCGTGTCCAGCAAGCGACACACGCCGGTTCGGAGCGCGCCGTCGAAAAGCAGCACGCCAAGGGCAAGTTGACGGCCCGTGAGCGGATCGAGCTGCTCCTCGACGATGGCTCCTTCGTGGAGTTGGACGAGTTCGCCCAGCACCGCTCCACCGACTTCGGGCTGGAGAAGAACCGGCCGTACGGCGACGGTGTCGTCACCGGGTACGGCACGGTGGACGGCCGGCCCGTGGCCGTCTTCTCCCAGGACTTCACCGTCTTCGGCGGCGCCCTCGGCGAGGTCTACGGCCAGAAGATCGTCAAGGTGATGGACTTCGCCCTGAAGACCGGCTGCCCGGTCATCGGCATCAACGACTCCGGCGGCGCGCGGATCCAGGAGGGGGTGGCCTCCCTCGGCGCGTACGGCGAGATCTTCCGCCGGAACACCCATGCGTCGGGGGTCATCCCGCAGATCAGTCTGGTCGTCGGCCCCTGCGCCGGCGGCGCCGTGTACTCCCCGGCCATCACCGACTTCACGGTCATGGTCGACCAGACGTCCCACATGTTCATCACCGGCCCGGACGTCATCAAGACGGTCACCGGTGAGGACGTCGGCTTCGAGGAGCTCGGCGGCGCCCGCACCCACAACTCGGTCTCCGGCGTGGCCCATCACATGGCGGGCGACGAGAAGGACGCCATCGAGTACATCAAGCAGCTGCTGTCGTACCTGCCGTCCAACAACCTCTCCGAGGCTCCGGTCTTCCCTGAGGAGGCCGAGCTGGCGGTCACCGACGAGGACCGCGAGCTGGACACCCTGGTCCCGGACAGCGCGAACCAGCCGTACGACATCCACACGGTGATCGAACATATCCTCGACGACAGCGAGTTCTTCGAGACGCAGGCCCTGTACGCGCCGAACATCGTCACCGGCTTCGGACGCGTCGAGGGCCACCCGGTCGGCATCGTCGCCAACCAGCCGATGCAGTTCGCCGGCTGCCTCGACATCAAGGCGAGCGAGAAGGCGGCCCGCTTCGTCCGCACCTGCGACGCCTTCAACGTCCCCGTCATCACCTTCGTCGACGTCCCGGGCTTCCTCCCCGGCGTCGACCAGGAGCACGACGGCATCATCCGCCGCGGCGCCAAGCTGATCTACGCCTACGCCGAGGCGACGGTCCCCCTGATCACCGTCATCACCCGCAAGGCCTTCGGCGGCGCCTACGACGTCATGGGCTCCAAGCACCTGGGTGCCGACCTCAACCTCGCCTGGCCGACCGCCCAGATCGCCGTCATGGGCGCCCAGGGCGCCGTCAACATCCTGCACCGCCGGACCATCGCCGAGGCGGCGGCCGGCGGCGAGGACGTCGAGGCCGTGCGGGCCCGCCTGATCCAGGAGTACGAGGACCACCTCCTCAACCCCTACACCGCCGCCGAACGCGGTTACATCGACGCCGTGATCATGCCGTCGGACACCCGCCGCCATGTCGTACGGGGCCTGCGCCAGCTCCGCACCAAGCGCGAGTCGCTGCCGCCGAAGAAGCACGGGAACATCCCCCTGTAAGGAGCCGCTGTGACGATCAAAGTCGTACGGGGCAACCCGACCCCGGAGGAGCTGGCCGCCGCGTTGGCGGTGGTAAGGGCGAGGGCAGCGGCCATGGCGGCCGCGCCGTCCGGCCCCAGGACGGCGAGGGCCGCCTGGTCCGACCCGTCCCGCATCGCCCAGCGCCGGGTCCCGGACCCGAGCCCGACAGCCTGGACCCGCACGTACTGGCCGGGCTAGGGCCTGTCGTTTGGATCAGGCCGCAGGTCAGTGGCGGTGCAGTTCGATGCCGGGGAGCGGGGGCCGGTGCGTGTGGCTGCAAGGCGGAGGAGGCGTGGACAATCAGCCGCTTCCGCGGCGGGCGACGCGGTGGGGGCACCCCCGGCCGAAGGCTGGGGGACGTCGGCGACCGACGACAACGCGGCAGATGCGCGTGCCAGCGCCCGCGTCTGCGGAGTGATCCAAACGACAGGCCCTAGGGGCAGTGGAACCCGGGGCTCCAAATCTGAGTACCCCTACTCAGGCGCCCACCCCCGGCCGAGCCGCACGCTGGTGGCATGCTGTGGTCGGACCCTGACGACGAGCCGCCGAAGGACCTGCAGGACATGCAGAACACCCTCCGGCGGCTCGGCATCTTCCTGGCCCTGGCCATGCTGCTGGCGATGATCGTGCTGGGCGTCGGATAGGCCGCAGCCACTACGCTGACGCCATGCGCAGACTCGTCCTCGCCTCCCAGTCCCCCGCCCGGCTGAACCTCCTGCGCCAGGCGGGTCTCGCCCCCGAGGTGATCGTCAGCGGCGTCGACGAGGACGCCGTCACCGCTCCCACCCCGGCGGAACTGGCCCTCGCCCTGGCGGAGGCCAAGGCTTCCGTCGTCGCCGCCCGTCCGGACGTGCGGGGCGCGATCGTGATCGGGTGTGACTCGGTGCTGGACCTCGACGGCCAGGCGCTCGGCAAGCCTGCGGACGCCGAGGAGGCCACCGCCCGCTGGAAGTCGATGCGCGGCCGTGCCGGCACCCTGCAGACCGGGCACTGCGTCTGGGACACGGCGCGCAACCGGCATGTGTCGGCGACCGCGTCCACCGTCGTCCGGTTCGGCGAGCCCACCGACGCGGAGGTCGCCGCGTACGTCGCCTCCGGTGAACCCCTCTACGTGGCGGGCGCGTTCACGCTTGACGGCCGGAGCGCGCCGTTCATCGACGGCATCGACGGCGACCACGGCAACGTGATCGGCATCAGCCTGCCCCTGGTCCGCCGGCTGCTCGCGGAGCTCGGCGTCGGCATCACGGAGTTGTGGGCGCCGGCGGAGTGACCGGCCCGGCGGACGGTGTGTCCTTCCTCGGCTCCGGTTCCGGCCCACCGCCCGCCGAACCGGGACCGCCGGCGTCCGCCCCGGCGCCGGCGCCCTCCTCACGGTCGTACGTCATCAACAGCAGCACGACGAGCGCGAGGACGACCACCATGAACAGGAACGCGGTCCAGCCGATCAGCCCCCACGCCACGGCGCCCAGCAGGCCGTGTACGACCGCGACGCTGATCAGCAGGATGCGGCCGAGGCCGGCGGGCGACCGGTCACGTATCGCCACCAGCAGGGCCACCAGGGCGCACAGGACGAAGTAGAGGCCGAAGACCACGGCACCGATCTTCGCGCTCACCGACATGTTGTGGGGGTCGAGGCCGGCCAGGGACATCTCCTGACGGTCGACGACCACTCCCATGAACCAGTTGAGCGCGGCGATGCCGAGTGCCTCGGCGAGGAGTATGACCGCCACGGCCCACGCCACCGGTCTGCGCACCACCGACCCCACCCACTTTCGATCACGGCCCGGCGAGAGCCGCTGTTACCTGAAGTACGTTCAAGACATCGCGAACGCTACTAACGGGTAAACCGGGGGACAAGGGGCCGGGCGTCGGCAAAGATTCGTTGGGCCATTCGTAGGGACTCAACAAAGAAACGCTGTGGGGCGCGGCACGCTCTCACAGAGACCTTGAGCACATCGCGGGGCTAGGGTTTTCCGAAAGAGTCCTGCGTACCTCGGTGCTACAAGGGCTTTCGCGGGTCGGGCGAGCCTCGCATCACGCTCCGTGTGGGCAAGCTCACCATTGGGGACGGGTCGAAGTGCCGTGTCGGCCTTCCCTAAACTCGGCTTGTTTCAAGGAGGGAGCCTCAATCGTGCGCAAGGTGCTCATCGCCAACCGTGGCGAAATCGCTGTCCGCGTGGCCCGGGCCTGCCGGGACGCAGGGATCGCGAGCGTGGCCGTCTACGCGGACCCGGACCGGGACGCTCTGCATGTCCGCGCCGCGGATGAGGCGTTCGCCCTGGGCGGTGACACCCCGGCCACCAGTTACCTGGACATCGACAAGGTCCTGCACGCGGCACGCGAAGCGGGGGCGGACGCCGTCCACCCGGGATACGGGTTCCTCTCCGAGAACGCCGAGTTCGCGCAGGCGGTCCTGGACGCGGGCCTGACCTGGATCGGCCCGCCGCCGCAGGCCATCCGCGACCTCGGTGACAAGGTGGCGGCCCGGCACATCGCCCAGCGGGCCGGCGCCCCGCTGGTGGCCGGCACCCCGGACCCGGTCTCGGGCGCCGACGAGGTCGTGGCGTTCGCCAAGGAACACGGCCTGCCGATCGCCATCAAGGCCGCCTTCGGCGGTGGCGGGCGCGGCCTGAAGGTCGCCCGCACCCTCGAAGAGGTCCCGGAACTGTACGACTCCGCCGTCCGTGAGGCGGTGGCCGCCTTCGGCCGCGGCGAGTGCTTCGTCGAGCGCTACCTCGACCGGCCGCGGCACGTGGAGACGCAGTGCCTGGCCGACAAGCACGGCAACGTGGTCGTCGTGTCGACCCGTGACTGCTCGCTCCAGCGCCGCCACCAGAAGCTCGTCGAGGAGGCCCCGGCCCCCTTCCTGTCCGACGAGCAGGTCGCCCAGCTGTACCGCGCCTCCAAGGCCATCCTCAAGGAGGCCGCCTACGAGGGCGCCGGCACCTGTGAGTTCCTGGTGGGCCAGGACGGCACGATCTCCTTCCTGGAGGTCAACACCCGCCTCCAGGTCGAGCACCCGGTGACCGAGGAGGTCGCCGGTATCGACCTGGTCCGCGAGATGTTCCGGATCGCCGACGGCGAGGAACTCGGCTACGGCGACCCGGAGCTGCGCGGTCATTCCTTCGAGTTCCGGATCAACGGCGAGGACCCGGGCCGTAACTTCCTGCCCGCCCCCGGTTCGGTCACCACCTTCGACGCCCCCTCCGGCCCCGGCGTCCGCCTGGACGCGGGCGTGGAGGCCGGCTCGGTCATCGGCCCGGCGTGGGACTCCCTGCTGGCCAAGTTGGTCGTGACCGGCCGTACCCGCAAGGAGGCCCTGGAGCGGGCGGCCCGCGCCCTGGACGAGTTCCGGGTCGAGGGGATGGCCACGGCGATCCCGTTCCACCGGGCGGTGGTCAGGGACCCGGCGTTCGCGCCCGAGCTGACCGGCTCCGAGGACCCCTTCAAGGTCCACACCCGCTGGATCGAGACCGAGTTCGTCAACGAGATCAAGCCCTTCTCCGCCCCGGCCGACGCCGAGGCCGAGGAGGAGACCGGCCGTGAGACGGTCGTCGTCGAGGTCGGCGGCAAGCGCCTGGAGGTCTCGCTGCCGGCGTCCCTGGGCATGACCCTGGCCCGCACCGGCCTCGCCGCCGGCGCCAAGCCGAAGCGCCGGGCCGCCAAGAAGTCCGGCCCGGTCGCCTCCGGTGACACGCTCGCCTCGCCGATGCAGGGCACGATCGTCAAGGTCGCGGTCGAGGAGGGCCAGGAGGTCAAGGAGGGCGACCTGATCGTGGTCCTGGAGGCCATGAAGATGGAGCAGCCGCTGAACGCGCACAAGGCCGGCACCGTCAAGGGCCTCGCCGCCGAGATCGGCGCGTCCCTCACCTCCGGCGCCGTGATCTGCGAGATCAAGGACTGACGACACCCCCCGAACCGCCTCGCCCGGCGAACGGCACCCAACCGTTCGCCGGGCGCCCGGGGGGGTGTCCGGCGGATCATCTCGGCGTCGCGGGCGCTGGTGCGTGCACCTGCGGCGTTGCCGTCGGTTGCCGCCGTCCCCGAGCCTTCGGCCTGGGTGCCCCCGCCGCGTCGACTCCCTGCTCCCGCCTCAGCCAGCCACTTGCACCAGAGCCCGCCCGGCCCGGCCCGGCCAGGACGCGCCGTTTCTCACGGCCGACCTGATCCGCCGAAACCCCTAGATTTCTGGAACGGCCCATGCGCGCCGACGCCCGCCGCAATCACGACCGGCTGCTCGCCGAGGCCCGTGCCGTGTTCGCCGAGCACGGCACCGACGCCTCGCTGGAGGACGTGGCCCGCCGGGCGGGCGTGGGCATCGGCACCCTGTACCGCCACTTCCCGAACCGGCACGCCCTGATGAGCGCGGTCTTCGAGGACGCGGTGAACGAGCTCCTGTCCAGGGCTCGGGAGTTGCTGACGGCCTCTGAGCCGTGCAAGGCCCTGCTGACGTGGCTCCACGAGGTGGTCGGCCATGCGGCCGAGTACCGGGGCCTGTCGAGGGCCTTGATGTCGGTGTCGTCGACCGACACCGCGTCGGCCCTGGCCCGGTGCGGCACCCCGATCAGGAAGGCGGGCGGAGCACTGCTGCTACGCGCCCAGAAGTCGGGCGCCGTGAGAGCCGACGTACACATCGCCGACCTGCTTCAGCTGACCCACGCCATCGCCTTGGCGGCGGAGGAATCCCCGCATGACCCGGCTCTCGCGGACCGGCTGCTCCAGCTGACGCTACGAGGACTGACGTAGGGGCACGGGGCTGTGGGGATGCGGGGCCACCGCCACGTGGGCGGGACCAGCCGCACACCACCGGCGCCCGCGCACGAACCCCGTCCCCGACGGCTGAGTGCCCAACACCCTTACCGCCGCCGCATGTCGGCAACCCGCGCCCGCTCGGCCGCCGTCGGCGTCTCCCCGCCCAGCATCGAAGCCGACCGCAGCCCCGACCCCGGCACCTGACTCCGCCGCGGCCCCGGCAGGGCTACGTCCCGACGCTGTTGCTGCTGCTGCCGCGCCGGGACCTGGTCACCCCCCGAGTTCCCCGAGGCTCCGGCCACAGCGATCTGCACCCCCTGATCGGCGAGGGCCTGGAGCTCCGTGGCCGCACGGTCGTCATGAGCCGGCGGCTCGTCCGTGACCAGCCGGGTGATGACGTCCGTCGGCACGGTCTGGAACATCGTGTCCGTACCGAGCTTGGTGTGGTCGGCGAGGACGACGACCTCCGCGGCCGCCTGCACCAGCGCCCGGTCGACGGACGCCGACAGCATGTTGGAGGTGGAGAGCCCGCGCTCGGCGGTCAGCCCGCTCCCGGACAGGAACGCCTTCGACACGCGCAGCCCCTGCAGGGACTGCTCCGCGCCGGAGCCGACGAGGGCGTAGTTGGTGCCGCGCAGGGTGCCGCCGGTCATCACGACCTCGACCCGGTTGGCATGGGCCAACGCCTGCGCCACCAGCAGCGAATTGGTGACGACGGTGAGTCCGGGCACCCGCGCCAGCCGGCGGGCGAGCTCCTGGGTGGTGGTACCCGCCCCGACCACGATGGCCTCGCCCTCTTCGACGAGACCCGCGGCGAGATCGGCGATGGCCGTCTTCTCGGCGGTCGCGAGATGTGACTTCTGCGGAAAGCCGGACTCCCGCGTGAACCCGCCCGGCAGTACCGCACCGCCATGCCGGCGGTCGAGGAGTCCTTCTGCCTCAAGTGCCCGCACGTCCCGCCGTACGGTCACTTCTGAGGTCTGGACGACGCGGGCGAGCTCACGGAGCGATACGGCCCCGTTCGCGCGCACCATTTCGAGGATCAATTGGCGACGTTCTGCAGCGAACACGAAACTGACAGTAACCCCAACGACCGTCTGCTTTCAGCAGTTTGCGCCGAATAGCAGAAGTTGTTCGCACAGCAGGGTCGGGAGTGGTATAGGAGCTACCCACCCCGACTATGCCGCACGCATGCTCGACAACTCCCCGTGACCAGCGGGGAGTCGGTTCCAGCCGTCAGAGTTCGCTGCCGACCTTCCGCGTGTGCAGCTGCCGCGCGACCTCCGCGATCGACCCCGAAAGAGAGGGATACACGGTGAACGCGTTCGCGATCTGTTCGACCGTCAGATTGTTGTCGACGGCGATCGAGATCGGATGGATCAGTTCCGAGGCGCGCGGGGCGACCACGACACCCCCCACCACGATCTCGGTGCCCGGCCGGCAGAGCAGCTTCACGAAGCCGTCCCGGATGCCCTGCATCTTGGCGCGCGGGTTCCGCAGCAGCGGCAGCTTGACGACCTTGGCGTCGATCTTGCCGGCGTCGACGTCGGCCTGCGTGTAGCCGACCGTCGCGATCTCCGGATCGGTGAAGACGTTCGACGACACCGTCTTCAGGTTCAGCGGGGCCACCGCGTCGCCCAGGAAGTGGTACATGGCGATACGTCCCTGCATGGCGGCCACGGACGCGAGGGCGAAGACTCCGGTCACGTCACCGGCGGCGTACACACCCGGCGCGCTCGTCCGGGACACCTTGTCGGTCCAGATGTGCCCGGAGTCGCGCAGCTTGACGCCCGCCTCCTCCAGACCCAGGCCCGCGCTGTTCGGGATGGCACCGACGGCCATCAGGCAGTGCGTGCCGGTGATGACCCGCCCGTCGGCCAGGGTCACCTCCACCCGGTCCCCCACCCGCTTGGCGGCGGCGGCCCGCGACCGGGCCATGACGTTCATGCCCCGGCGGCGGAACACGTCTTCCAGCACAGCGGCCGCGTCCGGGTCCTCGCCCGGCAGCACCCGGTCCCGCGACGACACCAGCGTCACCTTGGACCCGAGCGCCTGATACGCGCCGGCGAACTCGGCACCCGTCACACCCGACCCGACCACGATGAGCTCCTCGGGCAGCTCGGTGAGGTCGTAGACCTGGGTCCAGTTCAGGATGCGCTCACCGTCGGGCTGGGCGTCGGGCAGCTCGCGCGGATGGCCACCCGTGGCGATGAGCACCGCGTCGGCCGTGAGGGTCTCCTCACTCCCGTCCGCGGCAGTGACGACGACCTTGCGTGACCCGTCGAGGGCCTGCATGCCCTCCAGCCGCCCGCGCCCCCGCATGACCCGCGCACCCGCACGCGTCACAGAAGCCGTGATGTCGTGCGACTGCGCGAGCGCGAGCCGCTTCACACGCCTGTTGACCTTCCCCAGATCGACCCCGACCACCCGCGCCGCCTGCTCCAGCGGCGGGGTGTCGTCGGCGACGATGATCCCCAGCTCCTCGTACGACGAGTCGAAGTTGGTCATCACCTCGGCCGTGGCGATAAGGGTCTTCGACGGCACGCAGTCGGTCAGCACCGACGCTCCGCCCAGACCGTCGCAGTCGACGACGGTCACCTCCGCGCCGAGCTGCGCGGCCACCAGCGCCGCTTCATAGCCGCCGGGTCCGCCACCGATGATCACGATCCGAGTCACGTACCCCATTGTCCCGCACCCCTCAAGGTGCTATCGCCCGGGGGCGCCACCCGGCGCTTCCTGGGGCTGGAGTGGTAGCTGGGACGGCTGCCGTACCCTCTCCCCATGTCGTCGCTCTATGCCGCGTACGCCGGCAATCTCGACGCACGGCTGATGTCCCGCCGCGCGCCGCACTCCCCCCTGCGCGCCACCGGCTGGCTGAACGGATGGCGGCTGACCTTCGGCGGGGAGCAGATGGGCTGGGAGGGCGCGCTGGCGACGGTCGTCGAGGACCCGTTCTGCCAGGTCTTCGTCGGCCTCTACGACATCGCCCCGATGGACGAGGAGTCCATGGACCGCTGGGAGGGCGTCGGCATGGGCGTGTACCGCCGGGCACGTGTGCGCGTGCACACCCTGGAGGGCGAGGAGACCGCCTGGCTCTACGTCCTCGACGGCTACGAGGGCGGCCTGCCCTCGGCCCGCTACCTCGGCGAGATCGCGGATGCCGCCGAGTCGGCGGGCGCACCACACGATTACGTGATGGAGCTGCGCAAGCGGCCCTGCTGAGACACCGCCTCCCTACACTTGTGGAACCGACGCATCAACGGGAGAGCGCATGTCCCCCACGACGTACGACGTCTACTACACCGTGCAGGCCGCCGCGGCCCGCGACCGGCTGGACGATCGTCAGCGCATCGGGTTCGACAAGGGCATCGCGCTGCTGGCCCGCGACCCCTTCCTTCCCGAGTCACGGCCCATTGGCTCCACGGGAGACGACCGCACGATCCGCCTCACGCAGAACGTCCTCGTGGAGTACACCGTCAGCCGCGGCCGACTGCTGATCTTCATCGTCGAGGTATTCAACGACAAGGACGTCCTCGTGACGGACGAGTGACCGCCTCCCACGCCCGAGCGAGAGTTCTGTGCAAGCGCCCCCGGTGAGACCTCCAAGCCACACAGACCGCCCACAGATGGCACGAAAAGTTGCCTGCGTCGCACCGTTCGTTTGAAACGACAAGACAACGATCGCCATCCCGTGACCTCACTCATCTACGCGCGTAGGCCCGGACCGGCTACTCTCATCCGCGTGAACGCATCTCTCCTTCCGGACGACATCCAGGGCGACCCCCACGCCGCTGCCGGCGCGGCCGCCGCGCGGCTGCGCGAGCTCACGGGCGCCGAGACCCACGACGTCGCCCTCGTGATGGGCTCCGGCTGGGCTCCGGCCGTCGACGCCCTGGGTGCTCCCGACGCCGAGTTCCAGGTCACCGAGCTGCCCGGCTTCCCGCCGCCGGCGGTCGAGGGGCACGGCGGCAAGATCCGCTCGTACGCCTCCGGTGACAAGCGCGCGCTGGTCTTCCTGGGCCGCACGCACTACTACGAGGGCCGTGGCGTCGCGGCCGTCGCGCACGGCGTGCGCACCGCCGTGGCCGCCGGCTGCAAGACGATCGTCCTCACCAACGGCTGTGGCGGCCTGCGCGAGGGGATGCGCCCCGGCCAGCCGGTCCTCATCAGCGATCACATCAACCTCACGGCGACCTCTCCGATCGTCGGCGCGAACTTCGTCGACCTGACGGACCTCTACTCCCCCCGCCTGCGCGCCCTGTGCAAGGAGATCGACCCCAGCCTCGAAGAGGGCGTCTACGCGCAGTTCCCCGGCCCGCACTACGAGACCCCGGCCGAGATCCGCATGGCCCGGGTGATCGGCGCGGACCTGGTGGGCATGTCGACGGTCCTCGAAGCGATCGCCGCGCGCGAGGCGGGCGCCGAGGTCCTGGGCATCTCCCTGGTGACCAACCTGGCGGCGGGCATGACCGGCGAGCCCCTGAACCACGAGGAGGTCCTCCAGGCGGGCCGCGACTCGGCGGCACAGATGGGCGAACTGCTGGCGCAGGTGCTGGGCAGGCTGTAAACCGTCGCGACAGGGGTTGCCACAGAAGGCGTGGAGCGTCCGCGGCCCCGTCCGGTCGCGCAGTTCCCCCCGGGGTGGATACGGGCACCCGGCACTACGACAGGTCGTCGGCCGCCCGCGGCGACCCACCACCACCCGTAGGCGCTACGCGGACCCCCACCGAAGCCGCGCCCGCGCCGCAGGCACTCCACGAGAGGTTGGACGAGGACCGTGCAAGACGATCTCATCGCCCGGGCCAGGACCTGGCTCGCCGAGGACCCGGACCCGGACACCCGCGACGAGCTGGCCAAGCTGATCGACGCCGGTGACATCGACGAACTGTCGGCCCGCTTCAGCGGCACCCTCCAGTTCGGCACCGCCGGCCTGCGCGGTGAGCTGGGTGCCGGCCCGATGCGCATGAACCGTGCCGTCGTCATCCGCGCCGCCGCCGGTCTCGCCGCCTACCTCAGGAAGCACGGCCACACCGACGGAGTCGTCGCCATCGGCTACGACGCCCGCCACAAGTCCGCCGACTTCGCCCGCGACACCGCGGCCGTCATGACGGGCGCCGGCCTCCGCGCCGCCGTACTCCCCCGCCCCCTCCCCACCCCGGTCCTGGCGTTCGCCGTTCGGCACCTCGGCGCGGTCGCCGGCGTCGAGGTCACCGCCAGCCACAACCCGCCCCGCGACAACGGCTACAAGGTCTACCTCGGAGACGGCTCGCAGATCGTCCCGCCCGCCGACGCGGAGATCGCCGCCGAGATCGACGCGATCGCCAGTCTCCACGACGTACCGCGCCCCGAGGCCGGCTGGGAAACCCTCGACGACGCCGTCCTGGAGGCCTATCTGGCCCGTACGGACGCCGTCCTGGCCCCCGGCTCCCCGCGCACCGCGCGGACCGTCTACACGGCCATGCACGGCGTCGGCAAGGACACCCTGCTCGCGGCCTTCGCCCGGGCCGGCTTCCCGGAGCCGGTGCTGGTCGCCGAACAGGCCGAACCGGACCCGGACTTCCCGACGGTCGCCTTCCCCAACCCGGAGGAGCCCGGCGCGATGGACCTGTCCTTCGCCCTGGCCCGTACCACCGACCCGGACCTCGTCATCGCCAACGACCCGGACGCCGACCGCTGTGCCGCGGCCGTCAAGGACAACGGCACCTGGCGCATGCTGCGCGGCGACGAGGTCGGCTGCCTCCTCGCCGCCCACCTGGTCCGGCGCGGCGCGACCGGCGTGTTCGCCGAGTCGATCGTCTCCTCGTCCCTCCTCGGCCGGATCGCCGAGAAGGCCGGACTGCCGTACGAGGAGACCCTCACCGGCTTCAAGTGGATCGCCCGCGTCGAGGGCCTGCGCTACGGCTACGAGGAGGCCCTCGGCTACTGCGTCGACCCCGACGGCGTCCGGGACAAGGACGGCATCACCGCGGCGCTCCTGATCACCGAGCTGGCCTCGGTCCTCGAGGAGGAGGGCCGCACCCTCCTCGACCTCCTCGACGACCTCGCCGTCGAGCACGGCCTGCACGCCACCGACCAGCTCTCGGTCCGCGTCGAGGACCTCTCCGTCATCGCGGACGCCATGCGGAGGCTCCGCGAGCAGCCCCCGACCGAACTCGCGGGCCTCCCCGTCACCAAGGCGGAGGACCTCACCCGGGGCACGGACAAGCTGCCGCCCACCGACGGCCTGCGCTACACCCTCACCGGCGCCCGGGTCGTCGTCCGCCCCAGCGGCACCGAGCCCAAGCTGAAGTGCTACCTGGAGGTCGTCGTCCCGGTGGCCACGCACGCCGGACTCCCGGCGGCCCGAGCGCAGGCCGCCGAGACGCTGGCCGCGATCAAGCGGGACCTGGCGGCGGCGGCCGGCATCGACGCTTCGCTCTGACACCCCGCTCTCACATCCCGTAGGGACGCCCCTCCGTCCAGAGGCACCCCTACGGGTGATTTCACGACGGCGACCGACCCACCCACCGCGCCCCGCCCCGGCTCCCGGGGAACGGTGAACCGGTACCGCCCGTACCGCCCGCCGGTACCGCCCGCCGCAGCCGTCGTAATGGAGCCGCCGCCGTGTCCTCGACCGCCCCCGAGACCGCCCCGAGCGGACACATCCCGGGCACCCGACGACCCCACCTCCTCACGCTCACGGCGACCGTCCCCCGGCACGCCCTGCGCCGGGCGGCTCCGGCACTCGCCGCGTATCTCGCCGTACGGCTCACCGGACTGGTGTTCCTCACCGTCTGGGCGCACCGGCGACACGAAGGGGTGTGGCCGATGCTGGCGGCGCAGTGGGACTCCCGGTGGTACCTCGGGATCGCCGGCCACGGGTACGCGCACACACTGGGCAGCGCCTACGACCACAACAACCTGGCGTTCTTCCCGCTGTATCCGCTGCTGATGAAGGCGGTCGCGGTGCTGACCCCGGGCACCCGGGCCAGTGCCGGGCTCGGGATCGCCTGGGTGGCGTCGCTGGTCGCGGCATGGGGTGTGTTCGCGGTGGGCGACCGGCTGGCCGGGCGGCGGGTCGGGGTGCTGCTCACCGTGTTGTGGGCGGCGTACCCGGTGAGTCTGGTGCAGTGGATGGGGTACACCGAGTCGCTGTTCACGGCGTTCGCCGCGTGGACTCTGTACGCGGTGCTGGGTGAGGGCTGGCTGTGGGCGGCGGCGGGATCGGTGCTGGCGGGACTGACCCGGCCGACGGGGATCGCCGTGGCGGCCGCCGTGACGGTCACCGCGCTGCTCTCCCTGCGCTCGCGCTTCTCGCCCCGCGTCCTGACGGCGGCCCTGCTGGCACCGCTGGGCTGGTGCGGCTACGTCGGCTGGGTGGGCCTCAGACTCGGCCGCTGGGACGGCTACTTCGCCGTACAGCGAATGTGGCGCAACGAGCTGGACGGCGGGGCTCATACCGTGCGCTGGCTGCGGCACCTGTTCGGTCAGGCCCCGCGTCCGGAGCTGTTCCTGGTCGTGGTGAGCCTGACCATGCTGGTGTCGCTCGTACTGTTCGGGCTCGCGGTCGCGGACCGGCAGCCGCTGCCGCTGCTCGTGTTCAGCGCGGTCCTGCTGGTGATCGTGGTGGCCAGCGGAGGCGTCTACTTCCCACGGGCCCGCTTCCTCCTCCCCGGCTTCCCGCTGCTGCTGCCGCTCGCCGGGTATCTCGCCCGCGCCTCACGACGGTTGCGGGTGCTCGCGCTGACGGCCGCGGTGGCGGGGTCGGCGTACTTCGGGGCGTACATGCTGCTGGTGTGGCCGAGCGCGCCGTGATGCGCCGTGGTTCATGGGGAGTTGGGCTTTCGCTTGCTCCTCGGACGCCTGCGGCCGGAGGGGCGACCGCAGGCTGAAACGGCGGTATGGGTGTACTCCTCGCCCCCCTTGGAGGCATCCGCCCCCTCGGGCGTTCCGCCGCCCCGGGTCACTGGCGGAACGCCGGATGCCGTGTACGAGCCCGGCCCGGGGTTCGGTCCTACATGAGTCAGCCGAACCCGGTGCCGGGTCCCTCGGCGGGTGCGGGGCCGCGGTGCTCAGCCTGTCGCCGCCGGCAGGCCGGTGGCGGCGGCCGCCGTCGTCGCCGGGGTGGTGCTGTCGGACGGCGTGGGTGCAGGGGTGGTGGACTCCGTGGGTGTCGCCGTGGGCGTATCCGTCGGTGTCGCCGGGGAGGTGGACTCCGTGGGCGTCGGCGTCGGCGTCGGCGTCGGGGCGGTGTCGGTGGGCGTCTGGCTCGGGGTCTCGCTGGGCGTGGGCGCGACGGTCGGGTCCGCGGTCGGCGTGGGGCTCGCGCCGGGCGAGGGCGAGGTGGACCGGGACGGTACGGGAGACGCCGTCGCAGTGGGCACAACGGGTTCGACGGGCTTGGGGGTCGACCCGGTACCGCCGCCGGACCCGGTGCCTCCGGAGGCGCCCCCGTCTCCGAGGTCGCCGGGCTGTACGGGCCTCGTGGCCGGGGTCTTGCTGCCCGCCCCGGGGCTCTGCGGGACGACGCCCGTGCCGTCCGGGACGGTGTACACGCCGCGGCGGTAGAACTCCATCCAGCTGAGGACGAGGTTGAGGTAGTCGCGGGAGTAGTTGTAGCTGAGGATCGCCCCCTCCAGGCCTGCCGCGGTGCCGAGGTCACGGCCTCCGGCGCACAGGTAGTGACCGGCGCCCAGGGCGGCGTCGTAGACGTTGTTCGGGTTCGCGACGCCGTCGCCGTTGCCGTCGGCGCCCCATGTCTTCCACGTGCTGGGCAGGAACTGCATGGGGCCCACGGCCCGGTCGTACATCGTGTCGCCGTCCCAGGCGCCGCCGTCGCTGTCTAGGATCCGTGCGAAGCCGTTGCCGTCGAGGACCGGTCCGGTGATCCGGGTGAGGGTGTCGCCGTTGGCCGCGACCGCGCCACCGCCCGCGTGCCCCGACTCGACCTTGCCGATCCCGGCGAGCAGCTCCCAGCGCAGCCCGCAGCCCGGGTCGGTCCGGCCGAGCGAGGTCGCGGCCTTCCGGTAGGCCGCGAACACACTCGCCGGCAGTCCGGCGGTCGGCCGCGACACGCCGCCCGTTCGAGGACGTCACGGCCGTCCCGGCCGTCCCGGCGCCCTGCGGGCCGGCGCCCGACGCAACGTTCAGCGGCGGGAGTTCGACGTGGTAGGAGTCGTCGCCCTGCGAGGGGACGTCCGGGAGCGGGGTGTCGGGGGTCACGAATCCGCCGGGGACGCTCATGGTGTCGTCCTTCGCGGGCTGGGACGCTCCTGCCGGCCCCGGTGCCTGGGATCCGGCGGTGAGCAGGGCCGCGGCGACCGTGGCGATCGTCCCCACGGCGGTGCCGCGCAGGCCGCGCCGGGTGCGCAGTCTTGCGCTCACTCGGCGGATCGGGCTGGTGAGCGGACGGGGCATGAGAACACTCCTGACGGTTCGGGAGTTCGAGAGGCGCAAGGGGCGTGAGCCGTCAGCTCCGTTTGCCCCGTCCGACGCTAGGCAGCGGGCGACGGCCCCACGACGCCTGGCCGACTCCGAGGGGAAAAAGGGAGGTGAACAACTTGCGTAGGTGACGGGTATGTCACACGGGTGCGGTAGCTGCTTGCCGACGGTGAGGTCCTTCAAGAGCCGCGAGGAGGCCGAGTGATTGCGGGTGAGGCTGCTGGCATATGCCGTGGGGTTGGGGCGCCGCGACCGTGCCTACCAATGCCCCGTCGGGGGTCAGCTCGGCCGGCATCGGTGGTCCGGGCGTCGTCCAGCGACCGTCAACTCGGCAGGGCAACCCAGGTCTTGGTTCCGCCTTGCGGTGGGCCAGCGTCGCGGATTCCCCACTCGCCGCCCCAGTCGTCCACGACCGCCCCGAGCAGCCACAACGCCCGACGGCGACGTTTCCGGCAGAGGGTCACGGCAGCGGGGTCGGCGTGAGCCGGGTGCTGGTCCCAGACCACGAGCCGCACAACGTCGTCGCGGTGTCGAAGGAAGACGTACACGTCCTGTCCGGGCGTCAACCTCGCGGCTTGGGCGACCAGTTCGGAGACTGCGTGCGCGGCAGGAAGGGCGAACCGGTCGAGGGCATGGGCGTGCAGCGCGGAGCTGATCGCACCCCGGACGATCCCGGCACTGCGGGCCTCCCCCGGAACAGTGAGGCTGAGTAAAAGCGTGCCGTCGGGCGCACCTGCGGTGAGGGAAGCAAGCGGGCAGAGGCCGGTGCGAAGGAGAGATGACATGGCGAACTCCGTGGTCCGAGTGCGTGTTGGGTGCTCTGTTCTCGCGTCGTCGCGCACGAGTGGCTCACGCGGGTGGGCGGGTGGACGAGTGGTGGCCTGTCTCCCTGACACGGACTGCCCCTCCCAGGGAAGGAGATTGCGGGCAGGACCGCGCGATGCACTTCCGCCTCGTCACAGCGTGAGCGGTGCGTCACTGAATGTATAGCAATCGGGAGTACGTGTACTACCCCTTCTCGGAAGCCGATGGCCCGCAGTGGACCGAGCGCACGCAGCGAAGGCAGACTGAGCCCCGTCCGAGGCTGGAGAGGAGAGCGCATGCCCCCGAGGAGTACGCCCACCGCGCGCCAGCGACGCCTGGGCGCGGAGCTGCGCAAGCTGCGTGTCGCCGCGGGTATGACGACGGAGTTCGCGGCTGGGCTTTTGGACGTACCGCGCACCAACGTGCCGAACATGGAGTCGGGACGATCAGGGATCAGCCCCGACCGGGTGCGCACGCTGGCCGGCAACTACGGCTGCGTGGACGAAGAACTCGTCAACGCACTTGCCGACATGGCCTCGGCTCGGGGCAAGCAGTGGTGGGAGGAGTACCGCGGTCAACTGCCGGACGGCTTCCTGGACATCGCCGAGATGGAGTGGCACGCACGGCGCCTACGGATTGCCGTGACGGTTCACCTGCCGGGGCTCCTGCACACCGAGGAACATGCCCGCGCGGTCTTCGAGCAGGTGATCCCTCGCCTGCCCGCCGCCGACGTCGACGTGCGGGTGGCGCACCGCCTCGACCGCAGGCAGGTGCTCGACAAGCCGGACGGGCCCTCGCTCGACGTGATACTGCACGAAGCGGCACTGCGCATGCAGTTCGGTGGACCGGCCGTTGCCAAGCGGCAGTTGGAGTACCTCCTGGACGTGTCCGAGCGCGACGATGCGACACTGCGTGTGATCCCGTTCAGGGCAGGTGGGTTCCCCGGGGCCGGGCAGTCGGTCGTCTACGCCGAGAACGCCGTCCCTCAACTCGACACCGTCGAACTCGACAGTACGCACGGACCGGAGTTCATCGACTCCGAGATGCAGCTCCGGAAATACCGAGCCCAGCTCGACACGATGCAGGCCCTGGCGCTCGCGCCCACCGCGTCACGGGACTTCGTCCGGGCCATCGCCGACGACCTCTAGGAGTACGCAAACGTGTCGCACATCCGATGGGAAGAGCCCTACTGCGGTGAGGGCGCCAACTGCTTCCGCCTCGGGACGGATGACGACGGCAACGGTTACGTCGCCGTCCTCGGCCAGGAGGAGCACTATCTCACCGACACCCGAGAGGCCCTGCGGAACCTGATCCTCGACATCAAGGCCGGCAAGGCCGACCACCTGCTTTAGCCGCGGTCGGTACGGCCCGCGCGCCGGTCATGCACTGCGCGCGGGACGCGCCGCCCGTCAGTCGCCGGAGTCGCGGGCGGCTCGTCGCTCCAGGCGTCGCGCGTCCTGGAGGGTTCGCACCGAGCTGCGTATCCTCAACGCGGCCACGAGCGTCACGAGACCGGAGATCGTCACGATCAGCCACTCCCGTAGCCGACGCCAAGACAGATCCCCGCGACGCCCACAAGCCCCACGATCACACTCTTCCAAGGCGTCCACGGCATACGGTCGAAGAGTGCGCCGCCCCCGCTGCCGATGCCGTACGTGTTGACGGGACCGCCGTCTTGGTTCTTCTTCTGCCTGGGCATACAGCTCTCCATCTGACGACGTTGATGAGGGCTACGACTCGACACGCATGAGATAGCTGAAGCCCGTGTTCGGTCCGACGCAGGACTGGAGCGTGAGGTCGCCCCAGTAGAGGCCGTTGGAGGGGGTGCCGCGGCCGGGTGAGACGTGGTGGGCGTAGACGCGGTATGCGAAGGTGCCGCGCGGGGTGGTGGCGGTGACGATCGTGCCCACGGGCAGTTCGGCGAACCGGTCGAAGCCGCAGAAGTCGTGTCCTACGACGACGGCGGTACGCATCGCGTAGCCGTCCTCGGTCCCGAGGTCGGGCCCCGTCCACTGCACCGCGTCGCGGCACGCGTCCACCGCCTCCTGCCCACCCCGCACGACCCGGGCCGACCAAGTGCCGATCCGGAGGGTGGTCGAACCGTCCCGGCTGCGCTGGCTGAACATCCGCGGGCGGGCCGCCGCGGACGGCTTCGGCGACGTCCCCACGGGCGTGGTACGGGGACGCGGCTTCGCGGACGGGGGTGCCGTACGCGACAGGTCCCGGGACTTCGCCTTCGGTGACGCAATAGGCTTGCTCGGGGACGGTGAGGGTGCGGGGGTGGTGCTGTGGGTGGGTGCAGGGCGGGTGGGGTCGGGCGTGACCGTGCCGACCGGTGTGCCGAACGGACTGGGCACGGACGGGGCATGGGTGGCCGACTCGGCTGACGGGGCGGGCGCCGGCGGCCCCGCAAGCCGCTTTCCGGCCGCTCCAGGGACGGCGCAGCCCGCGAGGGCGACGGATGCGGCAACGCACAGGGCGGCCAGGGCCGTCGAGCGACGGGGGTGCGGCAGGGCGGGTCTGTCGGTGGGGTCCACCGCGGATCCGGCGGCGGTCGCCTTGCTCCGTGCGGCGGGGGTATGCGCCACCACGGGGCCGCATCGTCCGGTGCTCGTGACGCGGAGGGTACCTTTCATCCGACTCATCCGACTCATCCGACGCATCCGTTCATGTATTCGGTCGTGCGGGTCGGGCGATGGGGCGGGCGGATCCGGCGGGTGCGACCGGACGGCAGGGCGCCACCTCATGGACGCCCGCGCCCGGCCGGCCGCCGGGCCGTCCACCCCTTATCCGAAGCGGCCGTTCACGTAGTCCGTGGTGCGCTGGTCCTGGGGGCTGTTGAACATCGCGTCCGTCGTGCCGTGTTCGACGATCAGGCCGGGCGTGCCCTGTTCGGCGAGGAAGAACGCGCACTGGTGGGAGACGCGGGCGGCCTGCTGCATGTTGTGGGTGACGATCACGATGGTGACCTCGTCGGACAGTTCGTGGATCGTCTCCTCGATGCGGCGGGTCGAGGTCGGGTCGAGCGCCGAGCACGGCTCGTCCATCAGCAGCACCCGGGGCCGTACCGCCAGCGAACGCGCGATGCACAGTCGCTGCTGCTGGCCGCCGGAGAGCGCGCCGCCGGGCTGGCGGAGGCGGTCGCGGACCTCCTTCCAGAGGCCGGCCTTGGTGAGGCACTCCTCGACGAGCGCGTCCTTGTTGTCGCGGCCCGCCTTGACGCCCGCCAGCTTCAGGCCCGCGGTGACGTTGTCGTAGATCGACATCGCGGGG
Organism: Streptomyces sp. NPDC005866; assembly: GCF_040629895.1. Lineage (NCBI taxonomy): Bacteria > Bacillati > Actinomycetota > Actinomycetes > Kitasatosporales > Streptomycetaceae > Streptomyces > Streptomyces sp. NPDC005866. The sequence goes on along the minus strand of NZ_JBEXWP010000030.1, from coordinate 50,948 downwards.
AAGGGGTTGGGCTTCTGGAAGACCATGCCGATCTGGCGGCGGGCCTGGGTGATGCGGCGGCCGCGGTCGTAGATGTCGTCGCCGTCCAGGAGCACCCGGCCGGCGAGGGACGCGGAGCCGACCAGTTCGTGCATGCGGTTCAGGATCCGCAGGAACGTGGACTTGCCGCAGCCGGATGGGCCGATGAGCGCGGTGACCTTGCGGGCGGGCATGACGAGCGAGACCTGTTCGAGGACCTTGTGGTCGCCGAACCAGGCCGAGATGGAGTCGGCCTCCAGGGTGGCCGGGTCGCTCTCCGCCGTGGCCAGGCCGGGCCTGGGCGCATTGACCGCCGTCATCCTCTTCGTCGGGTCGAAGATCTCGTTGACGAGGGTGTCGGTCGTGTCAGTGGTGTCGGACATGATGGTTGAACTCCTCGTCGATCAGAGCAGGTTGGGCAGCAGGCGGGTGGCGGCGCCGGAGACGGCGAGGCCGAAGGCGGCCAGTACGGGTACGGCGACGATCCAGGTCTGCCAGCGGCCCCACACGCGGTATGCGGCCACGGTGAGCAGGGCGGTCAGGAGCAGCCCCTGCGACCACAGGAAGACGGGGAGCCACGCGGCGCCCTCACTGCCCAGGGCCTGCTCGGAGCCGCCGATCCAACCGAGGGCGAGCGGGCGGGGCGGGGCGGGCTGGACGGCGCTCGTGAGCGTCGCGTCCACGCGGATCGTGCCGGAGGGGGTGTACGGACTGCCCGCGGCGGTGGTGAGGGTGAGTCGGCCCTCGTTCGCCTTGAGGAGGGTCGGCAGCGGGTCGCCCTCGCGGCGGATGGCCGCGACCTCGTACGTGGCCGTGCCCTGGCCGGTCGTCACCTGGATGGGGGTGCCTACGGGCAGCTCGTGCAGTTTGTTGAACGGGCTGCCGTATCCCCACTGGCGGCCCATGATCACGCTGGTGCCGGCCTGTCCCGGCAGCGGGGTGTCCCGGCGGTGGCCGGGGCCGGACATCAGCACACCGGAGGTCGTGCCCTCCGCGACGACCTCCTCCAGCCCCAGGGCCGGAATGCGCAGCAGCGCGACGGGCGCGCCCGGCTTCAGCATCTTGCCGTCGAAGGTCTGCTGGCCCACGGGGGCCGTGCCGACGGCGAGTTGACGGCGGAACTCGTCGTACGCCGTCTGCTGGTCGCGGGCGTGCTGAAGATGGCCCACGATCGTCAGGTTGGCGGCGAAGCCGAGCAGCAGGGCGGCGAGCACGCACAGCGCGGCCCCGGCGAACGCGAAGCCGGCGCGTTCCGCCCGCGGCGGCCCGGAGCCGGTCGCGGGCTCGGGTGAAGGCGCCGACGCCGGCGGCGCCTGGGCCGGCGGGGGCGGAGACAGCACGGTCACGGGAAGCGCTCCTGTGGAGAGATGAGGTGTGGAGAAATGGAGACGCGGGCGGCGGGGTGGGGGCCCGCCGCCCGTGCTCCGCCTGCCGTTACGAGCGGGGTTCGCCGAAGGTCAGCAGCCCGTTGCGACGGCCGTACCGCACGAAGGCGATGCCCGCCGCCGTGAGAACGACGGCGCCCACGCCGGAGAACAACGCGATCTGGCTACCGGTGGAGGCGAGACCGCCGCCGCCGCCCGAGGACCCGCCGGAGGTCGAACCGCCGCCGGAGGTGCTTCCGCCGCCGGAGGTGCTTCCGCCGCCGGTCGTGCCGGCCGTGTCACCCGTGGCGGTAGCGCTCGGCTCGGCGGTGGGGGTGTCCGTCGGGTTGCCGGTGGGGGCGTCGGTGGAGGTGGCGGTGGCGCTGGGGGACCCGGACGGCGGGGCGGGGACCTTGAACGGAACCGTTTGCAGGCTCGTCTCGACGCCGGTGCCATTGTCACAGCCCGGGCTCAGCGTCCAACCGCTGGTGCCTTCGACTGCGCCATCCGGAACAGTGAGTTCCGGCCAGGTCACGGTTCCGCTCGCGTCAGAGGTGGCGCCGGGGAACGTACCGTCGTTCTGATACATGCCAAGGGCGAACGCCGTGTTCGGCTGGCACCTGCGGACGATGAGTTTCACCGTCTGGCCGCGCTGCAGTTCGGGGGTGTCGGTCAGCCGCGTGCCCGAGGCGTCGTGGATCTCGAATCGCGCGGTCCGCACCGTCACATGGGCGGATGCGGATTCGGAGGACCCGAACTTGGTGGTGTCCGTCGGAGTGAACCGGGCAACGATGACGTGCTCCCCCTCGGAGAGCGCCTTCTTGAGCTCGGCCTTCCCGCCGGCGACGGGGACCTCCCCCAGCGTCGTCTCGCCGTCCAGGAACTTCACGGAGCCGACCGCCTCCGCCGGTGTGACCTCCGCGGTGAACGTCACCTCCTTGCCAGGCTCGACTGTATTGGCGGAGGGGGTCACCTTGACGCTGGTGGCCTTCGCGCCAGCCCCGACCACCCAGTTGTCACCGGTGACGGTGATCTTCTGGGTCCAGTAGGGGTCGCCCGGCACCTGCGAGTCCAGCGGAGGAGTCAGGCCATAATTGTCCACACACCGTATGCGCAGCTCGTACGTGCCGTCGCCCGTGATGGTGCCCGCCAGGCCGCCGACCATACCGGGGTTGTCCGTCGCGGCCAGCGAAACGGTCGAAGCCGGACCGTCATAGGGTGCCGCGTTGCTGATCCCCCTCAGTGCCAACGACTCCGTGCCGTCCGCCTTCACCACGTAGAGGTTCAGATAGCTGTTGAAGTTGACGTCTTCGATTGTGTAGTCGGGGCACGGTCCGGGGATTTCGACAGAACCTCCGAGGCCCTGTGCGACGCTCCCGTTGCCGGGCGTCATGGTGAACTCGCCGATGGACGCCGCCCGGGCGGGCTGAGACTGGGATGCCACCAGGGCCACAACGCCCAGGGCAAGCACTGCGCAGGCAGCCAGGATGGCGGCCGCTCTTCGGAATGGGTGTAGCACTGTCATGGCGAATTGCCCCCCGGGAACGGGTGTTGGTGGGTAGGGAAACAGCACGTGGGGCCGGGCACCCTGGGGGTGCCCGGCCGTCACGCGAGGGTCAGACGGTGATCACGAGTTCAGGCCACCCGTGAGCGTGCGCGCGTTGCAGTTGGAGATGATGCCGAAGCCGTAGTTCTGGATGGTGGCGGACGCCTTGCAGATGTCCGACAGCGCCTTGGAGATCGTGGGCTCGGTCAGCCGGGACGTCTGGACGACGTTGTAGACGTCACGGGAGAAGATGAAGGTCGGGTTGAGCGCGAGCGCGGTGCCCGTGCCGGTGGTGGGGGACTGACCCTCGATGTTGCGCAGACGCGACGTACCACGACGGTTCGGGACGTCCGCGAAGCCCTTGCCCTGGGCGATCCACTGCGCGACCGAGTACGGCATGAGCTGGTTGGCAGCGGTCATCGCCGTACCGTCGTGCTCCTGGATCGTCTGGTTGACGCAGGTGCCCGGCGTGGTGACACCGATGGAGTCCAGCCAGTACTGCCGGGTGCCCGAGCCGGCCTGCGGCAGCAGCGGCGCCACCGTGACCGTGGCGCCCGAGGTGGCGTCCACGTACGTGCAGTTCGTGTAGATGCTCGCCAGCTGGGCCTTCGTCAGGTTCGTCGGCAGGGTGCTGCCGAGGTTCGTGGCGTAGGTGACCGCGTCACGGGCGAACGGGACGTAGGTGAGGTCGGTGCCGGGCACGCTGGCCTTCGGGCCACGGGAGGAGCGAGCCATGTCGATGCAGGTGATGCCACCGTTGGCGATGTCCTCGGACAGCCGGGCGATGCCGTTGCTGGAGCCGTTGGTCTGGGCGCGGGTGTACGTGCACCCCGTCGCCTTGGTGTTGTACGGGTCGCCAAGACCACCGACGGCGTTCCACGAGGCGATGACCGGCTTGCCGCTGGCGTCCACGACATCCGTGCCGTTGGCCAGGCCGTTCATGACGTACTGCGTGGTGTCCGAACCGACCGCCGCGAGGGTGCGGTAGTCGGTGAGGGAGGACGGGTCCGCGGAGGCCGGAGAGGACAGGATGCCGAGACCGAGAACCGCGGCGCCGACGGCGGTACCGACCTTCGCGTAAGACTTGACGTTCACTTCTGAACCCCTTGTTTGTGGATTTTCGAAGACTGGACGCTCAAGCAGAATCCGGATTTTCGTGCTGCCGACCCGTCGGCCGGCCACCGCATACATTTCCAGAATTTGGTACGGCGGCCAACCAATTCCCAACGAGGGAAAGGTTACGGGAAGGCTTCCTAGGTGTCTCCTAGGGAATTCGGCGTTGCGCATAGCGCAGCATTACAGGCCCTGCCAGGCCTGATGCCCCGCCCACAAAGAGGACGACGAGAAGAACCCATCGGATAATGCCAAGGATATCGCCTGGTGTGATTCCTTGCTGGGTTGCTGCGGCATTCTGCTGCGGCCCTGATGAAGGAGGTACGGAGCCATTCGGAGCGGCTGCCGACGACGTCGGCGAACCGGTGCCGCCGCCCGTTCCTCCTCCCGTGGACGCTCCGCCCGTGGACGCTCCGCCTGCGGCCGCTCCGCCGGCAGCCATACCGGAGGAGGTCCCTCCGGAAGCGGCACCGGCTGTGCCTCCCCCTGCGCCGTTCGCGTTCGGAACGTCGGTCGAAGCGCCGCTCCCGGGGTCGCCGCGCTCCAGGTCAGCGGCGGCGGCCTGGGCCTGCTGGCGCAGCTTCGTCGGCAACGGTGCGTAGCCGGAGGGAAGTTGGCCTGCCGCCAGGCCCTGCGTCTGGCCCGGTCCCGCGGCGTACCTGATGAAGTCCGCGTACGCCTTGCGGTCCTTCGCGGCCTGGTTCACCGAGGCCGCGGCGTAGGTCACGGCAGTCAACGGATACGCCTGCCCCTTCGCCCGCGACGGATCGGGCTTGAGGACGGCGGAGTTGTCCGGCGACGCCTTCATATCGCTGACGCCGGCCTGCAGCGTGGCGACGGAGGGCTTCACGAAGTTTCCGTCCGCATTGCGCAGAGCCGCAGTCTTGAGTCCGTAACGCGCGGCCGACGCGGCGTCCACGATCGCGAATACGCAGCGACTGCCCGGCGCGGGAACCACATTGGTGACCTTGGCGGGAGCTCCATTGTTCGGCTGCGCATATTCGGTGGTGCGGCCGTTGTTGCCACGGCGAGTTTTCAGTGCTCCGTCGTGCAGGTCGATCGTATACGGGTCCAAGTCCAGTATCGTGTAGGTCGCCGGGTCAAAGTTGGGGTTCGTGTTCAAGCCAGGCTTTACCGTCGGATCCGACTTGGGGTAGTTAGTCAGATCTGACGCCTCCGCCAGGTTCAACTCTTGAAAGTAGGGATTTACCCGCATTCCATTCTCATCCGGCTTCCCGGAGAGGAAGTCCCTGGCGTCCTTGTCCGACTGAAGCCAGTTCCAGACCATCCGCGTGGTGTCAGAGTCCCCTTGAGGAACCATAAGACTCATAGGGTTTGACACATTTTGATTAGCGAATTCCGGATTCAGATCCAAGAATTCCTGGTCATGGATGAAATCCAGCGGATTTCCCTTGAGGTGTTTCGCCTCGGGCGAGTCGCAAGAAGGGGGAAAGCAAGTATTCGTCCACGGGACATCGTGCACATACGAGTGAGTGAGCATCTTGGCCACAAGCCGCGGCGTCAACTTCATTTCCTGTAGCTCGCCATTCTTGCCTTCGATGAAGAACGCGATCACGAGCCCGGACACCGCCACCGGCGCGTGCACGACCCGTGGTCCGTCTCCCGACTGGGCCACCGGATCGACGGTGACGCCCATCGCCGGCGTCTCCTTGGTCGCGCCCAGCACCTCGCCCCTGGCCAACGACTCGCCCTCGCGGTTGAAGGTGAACGTGTTCCCCGCGGATGTGCACAGCTTCGGCCCCCATGACGAGACAGCGTCGTCCGCGAGCTCGGATCCGGGTATGGCCCGCTCGGGCTGGCCCGCCGGGCAGAACTGGTCGACCGGCTGGAAGTCCAGACGGAAGACAATCCGCTGGGCCCAGTTCGTCGCGGACAGCGGCGAGGTACGGAGTTCGTCGCTCTGAGGGTTGGTGATTTCCTGGCCACCTGCTTCGTGAGTGCCGCGCGGCACGACGACCAGCCAGCAAGAACGTGGAACGGGGGTGCTACCGGCGGCCGCCGTGTTCGCACCACAGCCGAGGTAGTCCGACTGGATCCCGTCCTGCACTTCGAATTGCGTTTCGCCCGTGCCGTTGTCGTAGGTCCGGGCAGCCGGCTGCTCGTTGGTGTCCAGCGGACCGAAGTAGGTGTAGTCGTGGGAGGACGTAGTAGCCGGCTCACCGTTGGCGGGACGGAATGGGACGAAGTCTGAGTGCTCCTCCGCCGGATCCCCGTGTGAAACGACCCGACCGTTTCCCCCTGTGGCGTAACCCGCGCCGTAGGCGCACTGCTCACGGTCGGGACCGGAAGGACTGTCACCCCAACACTGCATGACCTGGAGGTAGTTGACGTGAAACGCAGTGTTCGGCAGCGTAGGCGCCCCACCCTCCCAACTAACTCGCACACTCTGCGCGTGCAGACCCTTCGTCTGATGGACCGTCACCTTAAGATTGGAGAAGTCGTCGTACTTCCCCTTCACCCCCGACTTCGTCACCGCGGAGTCCTCACTGGTCGCCGCCACCGCGGGCGTAGCCCCCGGCGGCACCGGCAGCAACGCCACGATGAGCGCGGCCAGCAGACAGCTCACGCCGACGAGAATGCGCGGCCTGGGACGCGTCAGCAGCTTCCTCATGCCACACCTCCCTTGCGACGTGCCCGCCCTGCCATCAGCCGTGCGACGACTGGTGGTCCGACGACCACGCCGACCAGCAGCGCGGCCGACAGCGCCATCAGCGCCGTACGCAGACCGAGCGCGTCGTCCGCGCCCAGGGAGACCGGGCTGGCGACGACCGAGGTGTCACCGGTGCCCCCGCCGCCGCCGCCGAGGACCTGGCCCGTCTCGGGGTCGACGGCTCCGCCGGTCGTGCCGCCGGTGCTGCCCGCCGCACTACCTCCGGTGCTGCCCGCCGCACTACTTCCGGAGCCGCCGGCCGCACTACCTCCGGAGCCGCCCGCCGCACTACCTCCGGAACCGCCGGTCGAACCCGAGCCGCCGGTCGAGCCGGAGCCGCCCGACGTGGAGCCGCCCGAGCCGGAACCGCCCGTGGTGCCGCCGACCTGCGTGGGGGTCTTGTTGCCGCCCGTGCCGGTCGCGCACTGGTCGGAGCCCTTCTTGTCGCAGGCCTGCGGGTAGGGGGCGTTCTCGATCAGGAGGTTGTGCCCGTTGGCGAACGTCGGGTTGTTGCACTTGTTGATGTCGATGTTGGCCGACACCGCACCGGGGATCTTCCGGGTCTGGTCCATGGCGGCCTGCACGAGGTTCTTCGGCAGCGGCGAGTAGCCGAGCCGGTCGGCCTGCTGCTGGCCGTCACAGAGGAAGTAGTTGTTGAACGAGCTCAGCGTCTGCCCCTTGGCCGTGGTGAAGCCGCTCTCCACCTTGGTCGGGATGATCATGTAGCTGTAGCTGGAGAGCGGGTAGGTGCGCCGGTCCGAGAAGGTGTAGACGCTGTCCAGGTTCTGGGTCAGGTACATCGCGGAGCGCGGGTCGTTGTTGATCTGGGCCTTGGTCAGGGCGACGGCCACGCTGGAGGCGGTCGGCTCGACGTAGTAGCCGGACTGGTTGAGCACCTTGGCGACCGGGAAGCCCGCGTTCCTGGCGTACGAGTACTCGACGTAGGTGATGGCACCCTCCGCCTGGGACTGCTTCGTGTAGCCCGCGACGCCGAGGGAGCTGGACTGGGCGACGAAGCCGGAGCCGGGGATCACCGGGAAGTAAGACGTCAGACCGCAGGGGGTCTGCTTGCCCGCCCGGCGGCAGTAGTCGTTCCACAGGCTGCTGTGCTGCTTGGACATCCACAGCGTGAACTGCGCGGTCGTACCGGAGCCGTCGGAGCGGACCACCGGGACGATACGTCGGGCCGGCAGGTTCAGCTTAGGGTTGTCGGTCTTGATCTCCGGCGCGTTCCACATCGTCAGCTTGCCGGTGAAGATCTTGGTGAGGACGTCCCCGGACAGCCGGAGGTTGGTGACCTGCTTGCCGCCGATCTTCAGGTTGTACATGAACGACGTACCGCCGGCCACAATCGGCATGTAGGCGTACTTACGGGTGGGCGGCGGGTCATCCTGGCCGAGGTCGTTGAGGCCGTAGGGGATCTCGGACACACCGAAGTCGGAGGTGCCGTTCTTGAACTGCTGACGGCCGACCGACGAGCCGACCGCCGAGTAGTTCACGGTCATGCCCTGCTGGCGGACGTTGCGGCGCCACTGCTCGATCGCGTTGGAACTCCAGGTCGAGCCGGAGCCGCTGATCTTGGTGTAGGTGGCCGCGAAGGCGTCGGGTGGATGGACGGCGAGCAGCGCGCAGACCAAGGCGACGAGCAGCGCCAGCGCCTGGTACACGCGCATGGCGCGCGGACGACGGACAGGGGCGGATATCACGGAGTGCTCCTCGTCGGTGCGGGACTGTCTGACGGCTGGTCGTGGGGGGCTTGGCGGGCGAAGCGCTTCGCGTCGCGGCGGGAGGCACTGACCCTGCGGTGTTCCTGACGGCGGCTCAGCTGGCCCGGTCCGCGGCCGCCGAGGACGCGGGCGAAGACGAACAGGACGAGCACCAGCACCAGAAGCACCGCCGCGGTGCCGAAACCGCGGGCGATGTAGGTGGGCTCGGGGGACTTGACGAGTTCGAAGGTCGCCAGCGGCAGCGACACCATCGGGCCGTGCAGCGGGTCGGCGTTGATCTCCGCCGTGTAACCGGCGGTCAGCAGCACCGGCGAGGTCTCGCCGACACCGCGGGCCGTGCCCAGGATGACCGCGGTGGTCAGGCCGGACCGGGAGGTGGGCAGCACCACGTGCCACACCGTGCGCCACCGCGAGGTGCCCAGCGCGTACGACGCCTCCCGCAGCGTGCCGGGGACCAGCCGGATCACCACGTCCGCGGCGCGGATGATGATCGGGAGCATCATCACGGAGATCGCCAGCGCGGCGGCGAGGCCGGAGCGCTCGAAGCCCAGCGCCAGGATGAAGGTCGCGTAGATGAACAGGCCGGCGACGATGGACGGCAACGCCGTCATCGCCTCGACGATGGTGCGGACGAACCGGCTGAAGGCACCCGGGACCTCGTTGAGGAAGACCGCGCACACCAGCCCGGACGGGATGCAGATCAGCAGGGCGATGGCGATCTGCCACAGCGTGCCGATGATCGCGTGCAGGATGCCGCCGACGCTGAGCGGCTCGACCGGGCCCGCGTCGGCCATCGACTGGGTGTAGAAGTTCAGGTGCGGCAGCGCGTCGCGGCCCTCGTAGAGGGTGTAGACGACGACGAACGCGAGTACGGCCAGCATCACCACGCCGAGGCTCTGGACGACGGCGGCGGCGACCCGGTCGCGGACCGCGGGGCCGTCCTCGTCGAAGGAGACCAGCAGCGCGTACAGGCCGATGAAGAGCGCGTAGGCGATGACGACGAAGCCCAGCGCGCCGTTGAAGGGCAGCAGCCGGTCGAACATCACCCAGGTGATGCAGAAGGACGCGGCGCCGGCGCCGAGCATGGCGTACACGTCGGTGGCGCGCAGCGTGGACAGGTTGCGGCGGGACTCGGTGAGCGTCCTGCGGCGTTCGGGCAGGCGTGTGCCCGGCGCCGCCGGCGGCTTCGGCGGATCCGCCGGGTTCGGCTGCGGCTGCTGGTCGCCGGGCGGGCTCTGGGCGGTGGTGACGGTCATCGGGCTCGGTCTCCTCAGGAGTCGCTCGTCGCGCCGGAACGGCTGCGGGCGACGATCGACGACGCGACGAAGTTGACGACGAGGGTCATCAGGAACAGGGCTAGGCCCGCGGCCATCAGCGCCGACATGCCGACCTCGCTCGCCTCGCCGTAGCGCAGGGCGATCAGCGAGGAGACCGAGCTGGTGCCGTTCTGGAGGATGTGCGGCTGGATCGCGAACACCGGCGAGATGATCAGGTACACGGCGATGGTCTCGCCGAGCGCCCGGCCCAGGCCCAGCATCGTGCCGCCGATGATGCCGCCCTTGCCGAAGGGCAGGACGACGCTGCGGATCATGCCCCAGCGGTTCGCGCCGAGCGCGTACGCGCCCTCGCGCTCGCCGACCGGGGCCTGCGAGAACACCTCCCGCATCACCGAGCAGATGATCGGCGCGACCATCAGCGACACGACGATGCCGGCGATGAAGGTGGAAGAGGTGTAGACGGTGGCGGTGGCGAGCGGGTCCTTCGGATCGGCGCCGTCGACCTTGAAGAGCGGTATCCAGCCGAAGTACGTGGAGATCCAGCGGGACAGGGTGACCACGTGTCCCTGGAAGAAGAACAGTCCCCACAGGCCGTAGACCACCGACGGCACGGCGGCCATCAGGTCGACGATGCTGATGAGCGTCTGGCGGATCCTCGCCGGGGCGTACTCGGAGATGTAGAGCGACGTGCCGAGTGCCAGCGGCACCGCGAAGACGATGGCGACGAGCGCGATGAGGATCGTGCCGACGAGGACGGCCGCGATACCGAAGTTGCCGCCGTCGGGCTCCCAACTCTCGGTGGTGATGAAACCCCACTTCGCGATCGACAGCGCCTGCCAGGCCCGGTAGGTCAGAAACCCGCCGACGAGCAGCATGATCGCGAGCACCAGGGCGCCACCGCCACGCAGAACACCCCTGAATACGCGGTCGGTCGCGCCGGGGTCGGCGTACAGGCGTCTCGGTGGGTCGTCCGCCGCAGCCACAGGTCGCTCATTAATTCGCGTCGTCACATGGGTCGACGCTCCTGAGGCCCGATGGACTCCCGTGCACACGGAAATGAACGAGACACCCCCGAGAGGCAACTTCCGGGATTGACGTGAACGCGGCGAAATTTGCAGACGTACGGGGCGGAGCCCGCCGGGGGTGCGGTCGAAGGGGGTGGGACCTGCCGGTGGCGAGGCCAGAGGGTCGGGATCCTGCGACGGTGCAACCAAAGGGGCCGGGGCCCGCCGTATTGGCGGGCCCCGGCCCCCTGCGCGCGCCGCCGAGCCCACGGCCCGGCCCGCTCTCAGTCCATGTCGTCCCAGGCGATCGCGCCGGCCCCGAGGTCGGCCAGGAGCGCCCGGAACCGTTCATAGGCGGCCTGGCACGTCGAGTGCCGCTCATACGCGCGCGAGGACACGGCCAGCGTGCCGTCGGCGGGATCACGAAGCCGCCAGACCCAGCCGTTTCCTTCAGAGGTGTGGTGTACACCCCCGGGCAGTCCCTCGACCCGTGCGCACATCTGCTCGAACGCCTCTCGACAATCGGCGTAGTTGCGGTACGTCACAGCCGCCACGGCGATCACCCGGCCGTTCGTGGCGGTGAGCCGCCACAGGTAACTTCCGTCTGCGGATATGTCGATCTGACAGCGCGTGCCAGGTACGGCCGCGCCCCCCTGTCTTCCCGTCATCCATCCCCACCCCTGCGGTTCCCGTCGTCAGGAAAGCCTTATGCGTCGACACCGGTTCGTCGTTCACGCGGCACCCGCAGGGTAGTGAGACGGGTGTGACAACGTTCGCCTCGTCTAAATGCACCCGGCATGCTTCATGGGAACGTTGCCCCTCGTTCACACAGCTGCCTCATAGGCAACGTCAGGGGAGGGTGCAGGCCACACGGCGTCCACCGGGAGCCGGCACCAGCACCACGGTACGCGTAGGTGGCCGCCAGGTCCGCTGAAATTCGAGTCGAGTTTTCCCTTCGGCTTTCCATGGAATCGACGCACCCGATATTCGGACCCCCTCTTTTTACCGGAAAAGCAGAACCTCTTGCATTCGCCCGTCGGAAACATTCCTAAATCTCCACAGCATGAGTACGCTGCACACGTCAATTCGGACTCGCTGACGGGGAATTAGCGAGCCGCCGCATTCAACTTGGGGAACTTGCATGCGCTTTTACTCTGCTGCTGCCGCCGCGTGCGGTGTCATAGCTCTGTCCGCCATCGCCGTTCCGGCCGCGCACGCGGACGAGACGTTCGGCGACACCAAGATCACCAGCGTGGTCGTCAACAGCGGTAACCCCGTGGTCGTCGGCACGAGCGCGAGAACCGTCGCCGTCGAGGTCACGGCCACCGACCCGTCCGGCTTCGACGCGATCAACGCGACGCTGTACCACGGCTCTTACGCCGCCCAGGACAGCACGGTGGCCTCGACGGCGGCCTGCGGGCCGACGACCGACGCCACCAGCACCTGCACCCTCACCTTCAACCTCAACCCCGGTACCGCCCCGGCCAACGACTCGCTGGCCGGCGCCTGGAGCGTCAGCGCCTACGCGATCGCCGCCGACAGCGACGCCCAGTTCCTGGACAGCGCCGCCACGTTCAACATGCAGCGCGACACCCAGCTCACCGCCGACGCCACCCCCGAGCCGGTGAGGTACGGCAGGATCCTCACGGTCACGGGCGGCGTGCAGAACGCGGCCTGGGCCACCGGCAGCTACGTCGCCGCCGCGGCCGGCCAGTCCGTGGACCTGCAGTTCCGCCGCGCCGGCTGCACCACCTGGAGCACCCTCAAGTCCGCCACCACCGCCGCCGACGGCACCGTCTCCACCACCGTCCGCGCGTACGACGACGGCGACTACCGCTGGTCCTACGCCGGTACGGCCGGCACCGCGGCCGCGGTCTCCGCGGCCGACTTCGTCGACGTGCGCTGACCTCCGACCGAGCGAACCCCTGAACAACGGTGCCGGGCCATCCACAACGGAGGGCCCGGCACTGTGCGCTTGGGGGCGGGGGCGGGGCAGGGGCAGCGGCGACAAGGCCGAGGCGGCGGCCGGATCGACGGGTCGGCCCGGCAAGCTCGGCCGGCCGGTCCAAGGGGCGCAGTCCAGGGACCCCCGCCAGGGGCACGGGCGCCCGCGCCTCATCAGAGGTCGTTCTCTTTCCAAACCTCGTGTGTGACTCTTGCTGGTCAGACATGAGATCGGAGCTGTTGCGGGAGTCTCGGTTCGTTGCTGGCCGGGATGTTGTCGGGGTGGCTGATGCCGTCGATGCGGGCTGTGTTGGAAGCGCGGCAGAAGGCCGCGGCAGTTCGGGTGGAAGAGCTCGAGGCCGAGTCGGAGCGGGTGCGGGTGGCTCTGGCGGATGCGGAAGAGGTGCTCAGGCGTCGGGTGATCGGCCTGGAGCAGTATCTGGAGGCGCTGGCCGAGGACGGTGCGGCCGCCGAAGTGATCGGCGGGGTGTCACAGAAGAAGCCGGTGGGCCCGCGCCGGGCGGTGCCTCACCGGCAGAACATCACCGGGGCCGAGGAGTTGTCGCCGGACTACCAGGCGTTGATGGCCGCCGTGGTGGAGGCGGCGGGCGACGGGCTGGGTGCCCGGCGGGCAGCAGTGGTGCTGGGCTGGGACAGCGCCTCCGCTTCCCGTGTCGAGGGGGCTAGGGCACGGCTGAAGCGGCTGGTGGAGCGGGGCTGGCTGGTCGAGGAGAAGCCGGGCAGGTTCATGCTGCCGACACCGGAACAGGCCGCTGGTGCCGGGCGGCCAGGCGGCGGCTCATGAGCGTGGTCATCGACCACAGGATGACGGCTTCGCTGGTGTCGGTGCGCCGTTCGTAGTCACGGACCAGCCGCCGGCTGCGCAGGAACCAGGCGAAGGATCTTTCCACGACCCAGCGGCGGGGCAGGACCTGAAAGCCGCTGACGTCGTCGCTGCGGCGGACGATGTCGAGGACGAGTCCGAGGTGTGCCGCGGTCCAGTCGGCGAGGTGGCCGGTGTAACCGCCGTCGGCGCAGATCCGGGCCGGCCGCCGGTAGCGGTTCTTCGCCGCCGGCAGCAGGATCCGGGCGGCGTCCCGGTCGGTCGTGGACGCCGGTGTGACCAGCACCGTCAGAAGGAGTCCGAGGGTGTCGGTGAGCAGGTGCCGCTTGCGCCCGTTGATCTTCTTCCCGGCGTCGTATCCCCGTGAGGCGAAGGTGACGGTGGCGTCCGCCTTCACCGACTGCGAGTCCACGACCGCCGCACTCGGCTCCTGGTCACGGCCCTCAGCGTCGCGGACGGCCCCGCGCAGCCGGTCATGGAGCTCGGCCACCAGGCCCGCATCCCGCCAGCGGGCGAAGAAGGCATACACCCGCGGCCAGGGCGGGAAATCCGCGGGCATTGCCCGCCACTTGATGCCGTTGTCGACGAGGTAGCGCACCGCGTCGATCATCTGCCGGTGGCAGTAGCCCTCCGGACGGCCGCCCCGGCCCGCCAGCCATCCCGGCACCGGCAGCAGATCCCGCACCCTTGCCCACTCGGCATCGCTCATGTCCGAGCCGTACCGGGGCCGGCGCTCCGGCCGGTCGGCCGCGTTCCCGAACCTGTGGGCGAGACAGTCACACAGGAGTGGACGGACTGGACCCGCCAACCGCGACCACGCAACACTTCGACAACAGGGCCTCTTGCTTCTCGCTGGACTCGACAACCGCGAGCCACCAAGAGCCCCTTCTGCTATGCCTCGCCACCAGCCAACTCACCCGATCCAGCACCCCGTTCGAATCGGACCGACCCGTGCTTGACCGTGAAAGCTTCTGTGGCCTCACCCGGCTTCGGGTGAGGCCACGTACCTGTGTCAGGAAGGAAGTGCTTGATCGCGCGTCTCGGGTGCGAGCCGGACAAGACCGATGCCGATGGCGAAGACCACGGCGGTGAGGCTGAGGGGGAGCGTGAGGGAGCCGGTCGCATGAATGCCGTAGCCGATGAGGAAGGTACCGGCGGCGGCGACCCAGCGTGACACGGTGGTGGTGAGGGCGAAGGCGGTAGCGCGCATCCGAGTGGGGTACTGCTCGGGCAGCCAGATGGTGAACACCGCGAAGCTCGCTCCGCCCAGGCCGAGTACCGGCAGGAAGACGAAGGTCAAAGCAATCGAGTGCAGGGGGTAGGCGACGCCGTACGCGCCGACCGTACCGACGATCATCAGCCCGAACGCGGTCGCCAGGGTTCCGCGTCGGCCGAGCCTTGCCGCCATACGTGGTACAGCGAAGCAGCCGAGAATGGTGAAGGCGGCCACTGTCATAGAGGAGATTCCGGCGAGACGGATCGTGGTCGTGTGGGCGTAACCGGCGTCCACAGAGAGGTTGTTCATGGCGGTGGGGACGTAGGTGGAGCCGGCCCAGAGGCCGATCACGCACACCACGAGGAGCAGTAGGTTGCCGAGCGTGCGGGCGCGGTACGGCGGGGTGAGCACCTCGATCACAGGCTGCCAGAACGAGCGCTGGAGTCGGGCGCCAGCGGTCTCCTGCCAGCGCTCGGGTTCCGGGGTGGTGCGGCGGATGAGGAAGACGGCGAGGGCGGGGATACCGCCGAGCAGGAACATGCCGCGCCAGCCGAGTTCGGGTCCGGCCAGGAGGTAGACGGCGGAGACAGCGAGTACGCCGAAGTAGGCGGCGGAGTGCATGAGGCCGCCGAAGCGTTCCCGGACGCGTTCGGGCATGACCTCAGAGAGCAGGGTGCCGGCCATGGCCCATTCGCCGCCGACACCCACGGCGGCCAGGAAGCGGTAGGCGTTCCATTCCCAGAGATTGGAAGCGATGCCGGCCAGGGCGGTGAAGACGGCGTATATCAGGATGGAGGCCATCATCGCGGGCTTGCGGCCGAAGCGGTCGGCGATGGGGCCCCAGATCGCCGAGCAGCCCCAGCCGAGGAGGAAGAGGGCGGCGCTGATCTGGCCGTACCAGCCGATGTTCTCCGGGGTCGGGTCGATGCCCGCGCGGGGGAGCAGGGTGGCCATGGTGGGGGCGAGGACGAGTCCGAAGATCGTCCAGTTGAAGCCGTCCATGGCCCAGCCGCCGAACGAGCCCCAGAAGGCGTGGCGTTGGGCTTTGCTGAGACGTTCTGGCCTGTCGTGAGAGGTGGTGGGCGCGCTGGTGCGTTCGTTGATCGTCACGGGGACCTCGATTCGGCTCTGGGGAGGGTGACGATGAAGGGACTGTAGGGCCAGTGCGGTCGGCGGAGGGTGTGGATCAGCCTGCGCCGGTGACGTCGGAGAGGAAGGAGCTGAGGCCCAGTTGCATGCTTTCGTAGTCTGCCGAGGGGCCGGCGGGGAGCTGGTTCAGGCGTTCGCGGGTGGGGGCTATGACGGTGTCGACGGCCCGCTTGGCGGCCCGGACCGCCGCCGGGGGGTGGGCGGTGATCGACGCGACGAGATCGGCCGTGGCGGCGTCGAGGTCCGCGTCTGCGACGCTTGCGCTGGCCAGCCCGAGTCGCACCGCCTCCCGGCCCCGCACCAACCGCCCCGTGAGCAGGAGATCGCGAGCGGTGGCGGGGCCGGTCAGCAGGGCGATGCGGGCGGCGAAGGCGGGCGGGACGAGGATGCCCCAGCGGGCTATGGGCATGCCCATCCGGGCGTCCTCGGTGACGATGCGCACGTCGCAGGCGCAGGCCAGCTGGCATCCGGCGCCGACGGCCGAGCCGCGGATCCGGGCGACGACCGGGACTGGCAGTCGCTCGACGGCGCTCAGCGCGCGCTCCATGGCGGCGAAACTCGCGTCGATCCGAGTTGGGTCGGCGGAGAGCCATTCCCGCATGTCGGAGCCGGCGGTGAAGGTGGAAGAGCCGCGTCCTGAAACGATGACGGCGCGCAGCGCCGGATCCTCACCAAGCGAGTCGAACAGGGCTGCCAGAGCCCCCCAGTCGCGGGTGCCGAGGGCATTGGCGCGGCGACCGGCGCCGACATATATGGTGGCGAGCGCCCCCTCGCGCTGAACGCTCACCGCACCGTCATACCCGGTGGCGGCTGTGCCGGTCCGCATCGCGGCGTCAGCGCCCTGGACCCGGCCTTCGATTGAGTGGCCGTGCCGGTCCGCGGACGTCGGGTCGGTAGCGGTGGCTTCTCGCCTTCGGCGGGGGCCCGCGGCCTCGCGCCGGACGTTGGCAGCATCGGGGCGGGTCATCGGACGGCTCCCGCCGCGCGCAGATCGGCGATCTCCTCTGGGGAGTATCCGGTTTCGGCGAGTACCTGGTCGGTGTGCTGGCCGAGCAGTGGTGGCGCGCCGCGGAAGTCGACCGGGGTGTGACTGAGTTTCAGCGGGCTGCCCACAGTGCGCAGCCGACCCGCCGTGGGGTGGTCGAGTTCTACGACCATGTCGCGGACCTTCGCCTGTGGGCTGGTCAGTGCTTCCTCGACGGTGGCGATCGGGGCGCACGGCACTCCGGCGGTGTCCAGGAGTTCGGCCCACTCGGCACTGCCCCGCCGGGAGAGTGCGGCTTCCAGGAGGGGGATCAGTTCGTCACGGTGCCGAACCCGGTCGGGGTTGCCGGCGAAGCGCGGGTCGGTGGCCAGTTCCGGCACGCCGATTGCCTCGGTGAGGCGCTGGAAGAGCCTGTCGTTGCCGGCGGCGATCATCAGGTGGCTGTCGGCGGTGGGCAGGGCCTGGTATGGCACGATCGTGGGGTGGGCCGAGCCGTGCGGGCCCGGCGAGGTGCCGGTGGCAAACCAGCCGCCGGCCACGTAGGTGAGCCAGGCCAGTTGTCCGTCGAGCAGGGAGACGTCCAGGTGCTGGCCCTGGTCTGTCGACTGCCTGGCGTACAGGGCGGCCAGGATGCCGATCGTCGCCCACATACCGGCGCCGATGTCGGCCGTGGCGACGCCGGGCCGCAGCGGTGGGCCGCCCGCTTCCCCGGTGATGCTCATCATGCCGCTCTGCGCCTGGGCGATGGCGTCGTATCCGGGCCGGGCGGCCCACGGGCCGGTCTGCCCGTATCCGGAGATGGACGCGTAGACGAGCCGTGGGTTGCGGGCGGACAGGGCGCGATAGCCGAGGCCGAGCCGGTCGGCGGTGCCGGGGCGGAAATTCTCCACCACCACGTCGGCTCGGTCGGCCAAGCGCAGGACGAACTCCCGGCCCTGCTCGGACTTGAGGTCGACGCTGATGCCACGCTTGTTGCGGTTGGCGGCGAGGAAGTAGGCGGCCTCGCTTCCCTGGTACGGCGGCGCCCACTGACGGGTGTCGTCGCCGTCCTTGGTGTCCTCGACCTTGACGACGTCGGCGCCCAGGTCGGCCAGGATCATGGTGGCGACGGGACCCGACAGAATGCGTGACAGGTCCAGGACCCTGACGCCGGCGAGGGCGGCAGGGCCTGGGTGAGCGGTGGTGGCGGGCTCGGGGACGGTGTGCGGCTGAGGGGTCATGCCTGCACGCGGCCTTTCGTTGAACGAATACCTTGCTTGAGGGTCCATCAGGCGGTCCAGGAAGCATCGAAAAATTGGGTGGACCACTGGACCACTAGACCGTGGGCTAGAGTGTCAAGCGGCTTCCGATCGGCTGTCAAGGGTCGGTGCGTACGTCCGGAGAATTCGTCGTTGGGGAAGGGATCCGCACCGGTGAGTGAGTCTTTGCGTCCACTGGCACGCCCCCGCCTGTACGAGCAGGTGGTGGAACGACTCCGGGAGTACGTGAAGACGGAGGGACTCAAGGCCGGTGACCGCCTTCCTCCCGAGCGGGACCTGGCCGACCGGCTGGGAGTGAGCCGTACCTCAGTCCGCCAGGCGATTGTCGCGCTGGAGGTTCAGGGCCTCGTCGAGGTGCGCCACGGCGGCGGCACCTACCTCCTGCGGGATCGGTTGAACGCCGAACCGTTGGAAACCATGATCGACAGGCGCCGACGGCTGCCGGACGTACTTGACGCCCGCGATGCACTGGAGACCAAGCTGGCGGCGCTCGCGGCTGCTCGCCGCACCGAGGGCGACCTCGCCGAGATCGACGCCGCGCTGGCCGCCATGACGGACGCGGTGGACCGGGGCGAATCGGGCGTCGAGGAGGATCAGCGCTTCCATGCCGCTGTCACGTCGGCCGCGCACAGCACCCTGCTCGCCGACTTCATGGCGGAGATCTCGCTGTCCATCGCCGAGAGTCGCACCGAGTCCCTGCGTCAGCCAGGTCGTCCCGCTCGCTCCCTCGAACAACACCGTCAGGTCGCCGAGGCGATCCGGGCGGGGGACGGCGAAGGGGCCGCGCACGCGATGCACACCCACATCGAGACGGTGGGGCACGTGAAACTGCTCGACTGGGAGAACGAGCGCCAGGGCTGAGTCGCCCCCTGGCATCCTTCGGTGAGGCGCCGGACCGGCCCGTCGGCTCTTGCGTGGAATGATCGGATGATGGTTTCGGTACGGCGCAAGTGAGCCGGGGCCGTGGACGAACAGGCGGGCACCTCGATCACGAAGGGCGCGGCGAACAACCAGTTGGTCGTAAGGCATGGCGAACCGGCTGGAGCCCATCCGGGCGTGGTCCCTGGAGCACGAATGGGGGCATCAATTACCTCATGTACCAGGTGCTGGTCATCATTGGCCGCGCCGGCAAGCGGGCGCTGTCGATGCGGGCCATCGCCCGGGAGCAGGTGCTGACGGCGAGCGGTGCGACCCGCTTGCTGGACAGTATGGAGGCGGCCGGGCTGGTCGAGTGGGATGAGGACGCTGGTGACCGGAGTGGACGGTTCGTACGCCTGACCCGGGAGGGCACGAAGACGACTGTGGCCGCTTCCAGGTGCATGTGGAGAACGTCCCGCCGCTTCTTCCCCAGGCCTCTCCTGCCGGAGGATCGTGACCGGTTCGCCGAGGATTTGCGGGCCCTGGTCGCGTGACCTGCTTCCCCGCTTGCTCTGACCTCGGGCGCTGGCCGGGCGGTGCCGCTGGTGTGAGGGCAACAGGGATAGGAGAGGCAGCCGATGAGGAACTACAAGGTCCTCCGCGACGGCCGCGGGTACGTGACAGCCGCCATCACGCCGTCCAAGCCGTGGCCCGGTTGCGTAACCTCGCCCTCGTCGGATGAGCTACCAAGAGGCCCTTCTGCTATGCCTCGCCACCAGCCAACTCACCCGATCCAGCACCCCGTTGGAATCGGACCGACCACCCGAACGGATAGGGAACAGCCAGTCAGCACGGGCGCCACGGTCCCGGTGCGGCACCGAGCCCGAGAGTCCGGCACCAAGCCCGAAGGCCGCAGCCGGATCGTCGGGCCTGCCCAGCGATCGCGACGGGCCGGCCCGGGGACAACGGCCCTGGACTCATCGCCGGGGCATCGCCCTCGTCGGCACGGCACCGCGGCCCGGACGGCCTCGATCGCACGAGGAGGCGGCGGCAGCAGCAGCGTCGCGGGCGGGACTGGAGTCCAGCCCGAGGTCCCCGCCGGGAACACCGTGAGCCGCCGGTAGCGCGGGCTCGAGCGGCGGGGGCGGGTGCCGGCCCGGCGTGTCGGTCAGCCCACCGCCAGCAGAATCGCCAGCAGCACCGCACCCGCGACCGCCGGCGCGGCCACCTCGTACGCCCAGCGGACAGTGACCTCGCCCTGCGCCGACTCAGCCGGGCCCCGGTTCTCCAGCATCTCCCGCAGGTCGTCCATGACCTTGTCGGTCTCCGCGCGCACCGGCCCGGTCGCGTCGTCGGCCTCCCGCAGGCCCCCGAACGCCCCACCGGTCATGCCACCGCCCATGCCGCCGCCCATGCCGAACCCGCCGAGACCGTGCCGGGCGGACCCCGTCCGCCCGCGCCGCGCGTCCGACTCCGCCTTCGCCTGCCGACGCGCCGCCTTCTTGCGGCCCCGCAGGGAGACGGGGACCGCCCACAGCTGGTACTTCGCGCCTGACTTGACGATCACCTCGTTCGAGTAACCGGAGCGCAGGGAGACGATCTCCCCCCACGGCACCGTGATCACCCGGAACGGGTTCCGTACGCGCAGCCGGTCCTCGCCCGCGAACACCGCCGGGCGCAGGGTGAACGCCACCACCAGCGGCACGACGAGGATCAGGGCGGCCAGGGCGAGCCAGGGGGTGTGGCCGTGGCCCCGGAACAACGCGTCGAGGCCCAGCCAGCCGACGATGACGAGCAGGAGTACGCCACCGATCAGCGCCTGGGGCGAGCGGTAGATGCGGTCCTTGACGAGGGGCGTGGTCATGCCGTGATTGTGCCTCAGGCGTGCGCCGTAGCGCCGAGGGGGCGTCGCCCGCGCCTATAGGTGGGGCAGCTCCCCGGCGCCAAGAGGAACCGTTCCCTCGGGGTGTACAGCCGCTACGCGCGTAGATATGCTCGGCTTGTGACCATGCCCACCACCGCACCCCACGCACTTGCTGACGTCACCGCGTCCGACAGCACGCTGCGCCGCTTCCTCCACGGGCTGCCCGGCGTCGACGCGGTCGGCCTGGAGGCACGAGCCGCCTCCCTCGGGACCCGTTCCATCAAGACCACCGCGAAGGCGTACGCCATCGACCTCGCCATCTCGATGGTCGACCTGACGACGCTGGAAGGCGCGGACACCCCGGGCAAGGTCCGGGCGCTCGGCGCCAAGGCGGTCCACCCGGATCCGACGGACCGTACGACCCCCGCCACGGCCGCCGTCTGTGTCTACCCCGACATGGTGGCCACGGCGAAGGAGGCCGTCGCCGGCTCCGGCGTCAAGGTCGCCTCGGTCGCCACCGCCTTCCCGGCGGGCCGCGCGGCCCTGCCGGTCAAGCTCGCCGACGTGCGGCACGCCGTGGCCGCGGGTGCCGACGAGATCGACATGGTCATCGACCGTGGGGCGTTCCTCGCGGGGAATTACCGCAAGGTGTACGACGAGATCGTCGCCGTGAAGGAGTCCTGCGGGACGTCGGCCCGGCTCAAGGTCATCTTCGAGACCGGCGAGCTGTCGACGTACGACAACATCCGCCGGGCCTCCTGGCTGGGGATGCTCGCCGGCGCCGACTTCATCAAGACGTCCACCGGCAAGGTGGCGGTGAACGCGACCCCGGCGAACACCCTGCTCATGCTGGAGGCCGTGCGCGACTTCCGCGCGCAGACCGGTGTCCAGGTCGGCGTCAAGCCCGCCGGCGGCATCCGGACCAGCAAGGACGCGATCAAGTTCCTCGTCCTCGTCAACGAGACCGCCGGCGCTAACTGGCTGGACAACCACTGGTTCCGCTTCGGCGCCTCCTCGCTCCTGAACGACCTGCTGATGCAGCGTCAGAAGCTGGCCACCGGCCGCTACTCCGGCCCCGACTACGTGACGGTGGACTGACCGACCATGACTTTTGAGTACGCACCGGCGCCCGAGTCCCGCTCGGTCGTCGACATCGCGCCCGCCTACGGCCTCTTCATCGACGGCGAGTTCACCGACGCCGCCGACGGCAAGGCCTTCAAGACCGTCAGCCCCAGCACGGAGGAGGTCCTCTCCGAGGTCGCCCGTGCGGGTGCCGAGGACGTCGACCGGGCCGTCAAGGCCGCCCGCAGGGCCTTCGAGAAGTGGTCCGCGCTGCCGGGCTCCGAGCGCGCCAAGTACCTCTTCCGCATCGCCCGCGTCATCCAGGAGCGCAGCCGTGAGCTGGCCGTCCTGGAGACGCTGGACAACGGCAAGCCGATCAAGGAGACGAGGGACGCGGATCTCCCCCTCGTGGCCGCGCACTTCTTCTACTACGCGGGGTGGGCGGACAAGCTCGACCACGCCGGTTTCGGCCCGGAGCCCCGGCCACTCGGCGTGGCCGGCCAGGTCATCCCCTGGAACTTCCCGCTCCTGATGCTGGCGTGGAAGATCGCCCCGGCCCTCGCCACCGGCAACACGGTGGTCCTGAAGCCCGCCGAGACGACCCCGCTCTCCGCGCTCTTCTTCGCGGACATCTGCCGCCAGGCGGGCCTCCCCAAGGGCGTCGTCAACATCCTCCCGGGATACGGCGACGCGGGCGCCGCGCTCGTCGCCCACCCGGATGTGAACAAGGTCGCCTTCACCGGCTCCACCGCCGTCGGCAAGGAGATCGCGCGGACCGTCGCGGGCACCCGCAAGAAGCTCACCCTCGAACTGGGCGGCAAGGGCGCCAACATCGTCTTCGACGACGCCCCCATCGACCAGGCCGTCGAGGGCATCGTCAACGGGATCTTCTTCAACCAGGGCCAGGTCTGCTGCGCCGGCAGCCGGCTCCTCGTCCAGGAGTCGATCCACGACGAACTGCTGGACTCCCTCAAGCGCCGCCTGTCGACCCTCCGCCTCGGCGACCCGCTGGACAAGAACACCGACATCGGCGCGATCAACTCCGAGGAGCAGCTCGCGCGCATCACCTCCCTCGTCGAGCAGGGCGAGGCGGAGGGCGCCGAGCGCTGGTCCGCGGCCTGCGAGATCCCGTCCGCCGGCTACTGGTTCGCCCCGACGCTCTTCACGAACGTCACCCAGGCCCACACCATCGCCCGCGACGAGATCTTCGGCCCTGTCCTGTCGGTCCTGACCTTCCGCACCCCGGACGAGGCGGTGGCGAAGGCCAACAACACCCCGTACGGCCTCTCCGCCGGCATCTGGACGGAGAAGGGGTCCCGGATCCTGGCCGTCGCCAACAAGCTCCGCGCGGGCGTGATCTGGTCCAACACGTTCAACAAGTTCGACCCCACCTCGCCGTTCGGCGGCTACAAGGAGTCGGGCTTCGGCCGCGAGGGCGGCCGCCACGGCCTGGAGGCGTACCTCGATGTCTGAGCGACTCAGTGTGTTCAAGACCTACAAGCTGTACGTCGGCGGGAAGTTCCCGCGTTCCGAGAGCGGCCGGGTGTACGAGGTGACGGACTCCAAGGGCAACTGGCTGGCGAACGCGCCCCTCTCCTCCCGCAAGGACGCCCGTGACGCGGTGGTCGCCGCCCGCAAGGCGTTCGGCGACTGGTCTGGGGCCACGGCCTACAACCGCGGTCAGGTGCTCTACCGCGTCGCGGAGATGCTGGAGGGCCGCCGGGACCAGTTCGTGCGCGAGGTGGCCGACGCCGAGGGACTGTCGAAGTCGAAGGCGGCCGTGCTCGTCGACGCGACCATCGACCGCTGGGTCTGGTACGCCGGCTGGACCGACAAGATCGCCCAGGTGGTCGGCGGCGGCAACCCGGTCGCGGGCCCCTTCTTCAACCTCTCCTCCCCCGAGCCGACGGGCGTGGTGGCCGTCCTGGCCCCGCAGGAGTCGTCGTTCCTGGGCCTGGTGAGCGTGGTGGCCCCTGTGATCGCCACGGGCAACACGGCGGTGGTGATCGCCGCCGAGAAGTCCCCGCTCCCCGCCCTCTCCCTCGCCGAGGTGCTGGCCACCTCCGACGTGCCCGGCGGAGTCGTCAACGTGCTCTCCGGCCGTACGGCGGAGATCGCGGCGCCCCTAGCCGCCCACCAGGACGTCAACGCGATCGACCTCGCGGGCGCCGACGAGGTGCTGGCCAAGGAGCTGGAGATCGCGGCGGCGGACAACCTGAAGCGAGTCCTCCGTCCACAGCCTGTGGACAACTGGTCGGCAACTCCGGACACGACCCGCCTGACGGCATTCCTGGAAACAAAGACGGTCTGGCACCCGACGGGCTCCCTGGGCGCCTCAGGCTCGTCGTACTGACCCACCGCAGGCCGAGAGCCGCGCTTCCCCGGTGTCCGGGGGGCGCGGTTCTCCGCATACCACACCATTGTGCGGCCCGCCCAAGCCGCACGAGTTCACCTGCTTCGGCCTCCGCCGCACCGACGTCACGCCGCGCAAGGGCCCGTGGGCCGCCGAGGACGCCCCTCAGAGGTTCGGCCCGGCCGATCTGCGCAGCGCCTACGGCCTTCCCGCGGACGGAGGGGCGGGCAAGACCATCGCCATTGTCGACGCCTTCGACAACCCCGACGCCGAGGCAGACCTCGCCGTCCACCGCGCGCAGTACGGACTGCCCGCCTGCACCACCGCGAACGCCTGCTTCGCCAAGGTCGTCCAGCGTGGCGGAACCGACTACCCGGCCCCAGACCCCGGCTGGGCCACCGAGAGCAACGGGCCCGCACATACGGCGCGCCCATGGAGGACAGGCATTCCTCTCCACTGCGCGCGCGTGTTTTGGGGGGGGCGGCCCCTCACGCGGTGCCGCGCCCCCGCCCTCGCTCAGATAAGCGAGTTGTAGATGTTCCAGCCGGGGCCGATGGAGGTGCGGGCCAGGAAGGGTGCCGTGGCGTTGCCGGTGCCGCGGTAGAGCCACAGGCCGCCCTTGCTGTCGCGGGCGACGAGGTCGGCCTTGCCGTCCCCGGTGATGTCACCCGATCGGGCAAGGGCGCTGTAGGTGTTCCAGCCGGGGCCGATGGAGGTGCGGGCCAGGAAGGGTGCCGTGGCGTTGCCGGTGCCCCGGTAGAGCCACAGGCCGCCCTTGCTGTCGCGGGCGACGAGGTCGGCCTTGCCGTCCCCAGTCAGGTCACCGGTGCCGACGATGGAGTTGTAGCCGTTCCAGCCGGGACCGGTGGACATGCGGGCCAGGAAGGGTGCCGTGGCGTTGCCGGTGCCCCGGTAGAGCCACAGGCCGCCCTTGCTGTCGCGGGCGACGAGGTCGGCCTTGCCGTCCCCAGTCAGGTCACCGGTGCCGACGATGGAGTTGTAGCCGTTCCAGCCGGGGCCGACCTGCTTCCGCGGCGCGAAGGGCGCGGTCGGGTTGCCGGTGCCCTCGTAGAACCACAGTGTGCCCTTGCTGTCACGGCCGACGGCGGTTCCGGTGCCGTCCGCCCTCTCACCGCTGACACTGGTGATGATGTTGTAGGTGTTCCAGCCGGGGCCGATGGCGGCCCGGGCGGCCAGTGGCGCGGAGGGCACGCCGGTGCCGTGGTACTGCCATAGGGTGCCGGAGTAGTCCCGCGCCAGCAGGGTGCCCAGCTGCGACGCCGGGGGCACACCGGTGCCGGTGAGCCGCTCCAGCTGTGCTCCCTGCCCGGCGTCGCCGGTGATCTCGTAGGTGGCCGACTGGCTGCCGCTCACGGTCGGGGCGAAGGTGACCGTCTGCCGGACACTCTGCTCGGGACCGATGACCAGGCCCTCGGCGAGTGGGTCTGCGCTGCTGAACGCACCTGCGGGCGCCTTCGCCTTGGTGACGGTGACCGGGATGTTCCCGGTGTTGGTGATGGTGAAGGCCCGTGTTTTCGACGTGCCGCGGACCACCGCGCCGAACGAGAGGGTCGTCGGATTGAACACCAGGTGGCCCTGGCCGCTGATCGCGTTGCCCTCGACCGGGATGGTGAGCGGACCGCTGGTGCTGCTCAGTGTGATCGACGAGGAGTTCTGGCCGGTGGCCGTGGGCGCGTACCCGACCTCCAGGACGATCGAGCTCTGGGGCGGGATCACCGTCGGGTTCGCCGGGTCGGCGCTCGGCAGGTTGGCGGCCGTGAACGGTCCGTCGGGCGGGGTGACGGAGGTGACGACCTCGGGGTCGGTGCCCGTGTTCGTCAGCTGGACGTTCGCGGTGGCCGTGGTCCCGGTCGGCTGGTTGTCGAAGGACACCGTGCCCGGGAACGCCGCCAGACCGGGCTTGGTGCCGACGCCGTGCAGGCTCAGTGCGAAACTGCCGGCGTCGGTGGTCACGGTGAGCGTTCCGCTCGCGCCCAGGACCGCGGTGGGTTTGAAGGAGACGGGTATCGACAGCTGCCCGTCGGCCGGGATCGTCGGCGGCAGCGACGAGGTGTCCGCGGTGAACGGACCGTCGACGCTCACGCCCTTGATGCCGAGGGAATGGGCAGGGTTCTGGTTCTCCGTCAGGACGACGTCGGTGCTCGCGGAGCCGCCCACCGACACGAGCCCGAATTCGACCGGGCCGCCCTTGAGCGGGCTGCCCACCGGGTTACCGAAGGCGTAGACCTTGCCCTCCCGAGTACCGACGAAGACCTGCCCGCCGTCGGTGGCCGGGGTGGCGAACTTCGGCGCGGTGCCGATCGGCGCGGACCAGACCAGCGGCAGGACGCCGTTCGCGTCGGGAACCGGGTTGTACGCGCGCAGTTGGGCGTTGACGCCGGTCGGCCCGCCCGACCAGACCACCCACACCAGGGCGCTGCCCGAGCGCGTTCCGTCGGAGGTCACCACGGGCGATCCGCTGGTGTAGGGGAAGGAGTCCTGGCTGGACCCGGCAACGGTCAGCGCGGGGACGCCCGAGCCCGTCAGGCCGCGGTGCAGCGCCACCATTGAGCCCCCGTTGCCGACGAGGTGGACATAACCGCCGTCACCGCCCCAGACCGCGGGGTGGCCCCACTGGCCCTTGAGCGGCCCGGTGATTCCCACCACGCCGTCGGTCCCGCCGGTGCCCTGCGACCTCCCGCCGAGGTCGTCGCGGTCCAGCAGGAAGACCCGGCCGTCCTTGCCCTGCTGCACCATCAGATGCGGGTGGGAGGCGGTACCGAAGCTGTCCGGCAGGCCGACCGGCCCGCCGGAGCCCAAGTCGGTGTCCCGCTGGTCCAGGGTCGGCGCGTTGGACGGGCTGAAGAAGTCGGCGGCCTTCAGACTCCGGTCGGCCTGCACCTGCAGCCGGACCACGGACTCCGCGAGAGTGCCGGGCGGCGCGCTGCCGGGGCCGGGCGCCGGGCTGACGCCGTTGCCGGTGGCGAAGAAGATCCGGCCGGAACCGTCCGAGACGAGTCCCCCGCCGGAGTGCCAGATGCCGGCCCCGCTGTTGCTGGCGCCGGTCTCCGTCGCCCACATCGAGGTCACCGAGGGGTTGGTGGTGCTGACGCCGACCACGTAGCCGCGGTAGGGCTTGGCGTCGCAGTGCCCGCCGAACGCCGCGTACACCACCCCGTCGAGCAGCAGCAGGGCCGGACGCTGCATCTCGTAGGCGGGCAGGAAGGACTGGGTGGGGTCGTTGGACGGGGTGCCCTGGACCGTCACGGGGAAGCCGGACTTCTCCGCCCCGGTGACCGGGTCGAGCGCGTGCACATACCAGTGCGGGCTCAGGGTGTCGGGACCGTCGGCGACCTTGGTGGTCAGATAGACCGCGCCGCTGTCGGGGTCGTACACCGGGGTCGCGGTGCTGCCGACGGTCGGCGTGAGATCGCCGCAGTTGAGGGTGGACGCGGGCCAAGCGGGCCCGAAGCTGCGCTGCCACAGCACGGATCCTGTGGCGCGGTCGAGGCCGTAGGCCATGTTGTTCTCGGTGACCGCCACCACTGCGCCGCCGACGACGATCGGCTGGGCGTATATCTGCCCGTCGAGCTGCGCGGGAGCGTTCCAGAGCTGCCCGAAGGAAGAGGAGCGCACGTCGGACGGGCTGAGGTTCGGTTCACTCCGGTCCCAGCCGGTCCGGAGGGTGTCCACCGAGCCGGTCGTCTCGCTCGCCTGCGCCTGTGAGACGCCCACCCCGCTCAGGCCCGCGGTCACCGCGGCCGTTACGGCGAGCGCCAGCCCGCGCCGCCGGGTGTGTCTGCGTTTGTGTGCGTGTCCGATGGCGCCCACCACGCCATCCCGCCTTGAAATCGCCAAGGAAGCCCCCCCTGAGTCCCCGCCGAAGTCCCCCACGCCATCCCGCCGGGCTACGGCGGCCTCCTCGATCGCGTGCGAGGCCGCGGCGCACGGGCATGAGTCCGCCCATCCAATCACACAACCGTCATACGTGTGTAGGCTGGTTCACTTGATTCACGCGGTCCCGTCACATGCATACGACGCGGAGCCCGACAGGCGGGGATGTGGCTCGGAAGATGTCAACGACCGGGCGTGTCAGGGCTGTTGTGACACAGCTTCTGGGCCGCGCAGCCCTCGTCGCATCGTGTCTGTTTCGGCACTCCCCAAAGCACCTGGGCAGGCTGATTGCCGAGCCGGCCGGTCCGTGGACGGCGGCCGAGCCTCGATCATTCACGTGCGCGCCGGCATGAGGGCTTCGGCGGACGTCGAAGCCGCGCGCCGGGGCCGATAGCGGTGCGGCGCTCGAAGGGCGCGGCGGCGCTGCCGGTGCCCTGGTAGAGCCAGGATCTTCTTCGAAACCAAACCCGACAGCCGCGCCCCCTCCGTCCGGAGGGAAGCGCGGCTCTCGTCGTACGTACGTCAGCCCAGCCCGCCCAGCACCCCCGTCACCTGCCCCACCACCGGCACCGCCCCCACCGACTGCGCCTGGGCCACCGGCCTCGTCAGGGCCTGGGAGGTCAGAGGCTGGAAGTCGGCCAGCTGCGTCCCCACCCCGTTGTCCAGCGGGTCGACACCCGTGCCCGCCAGCGGGTTGGGCTTCAAAGCCGTCAGCGGCCCCGTGACATACGGCAGTACACCGCCCAGCGCCTGCATGCCCGCCTTCGGGTCGATGTGACCGAGCGAGGTGGGCCGGGTCCGCACCAGTTGGTCCATGACGGGCTCGGTGTCCGCGGCGGCCGTCGCGGCGCCCACGCCGAGGGCCACTCCTGCCGTGGCGAGGGCGACCAGGGCGCGTTGAGCGGTCGGATTCGGGGAGGACGCGGTTCGGGCCATTACTGGTGCCACCTCAAGGTGCGCAGGGTAATCATGTCGGCACACAGGGTAGTTGAGGTGTGACTCACGCTCCAAAGCCGACCCGCGGGGTCGGCAGGCGGCCCCCCATGCGTCAAACTGGTGTTCCGTGAGCATTCATCCCCCGTCCCCCGCCCGTGTTGCGCTGCTCTGCGGCCCCTCCGGCTCGGGGAAGTCACTCGTCGCCGCCCGTTCCGGGCTTCCCGTCCTGCGCCTCGACGACTTCTACAAGGAGGGCGACGACCCGACCCTGCCACTGGTGGCGGGGAGTTCCGACATCGACTGGGACCACCCGGAGTCCTGGGACGCGGATGTCGCGGTCGAGGCCATCGCCCGGCTGTGCGCCACCGGCTCGGCGCCGGTGCCGGTGTACGACATCTCGGTGAGCGCCCGCACCGGCGAGGAGACGCTGCACATCGGCCGTACCCCGCTGTTCGTCGCGGAGGGCATCTTCGCCGCCGAGATCGTGGAGCGCTGCCGCGAGCTGGGGCTGCTGGCCGACGCGCTCTGTCTGAGCCGGGGCCCGATGCGCACCTTCCGGCGGCGCTTCCTGCGCGACCTCAGGGAGGGCCGCAAGTCGGTGCCGTTCCTGCTGCGGCGCGGCTGGCGGCTGATGCGCGCGGAGCGGGCGATCGTGGGCCGCCAGGTGTCGCTGGGCGCGTACCCGTGCGACCGGGACGAGGCGCTGGGCAGGCTGGCGGCGGCCGCGGTGGGGCGCCACGCGACAGCGATGACCACCGCAACCATCAATTGAGGAACCACGACGGCGAGCAACCACGTCCGCGAGAAACGGCGCCGGTTCAGGCGCAAAAGGGCGCGGGACCGGACGGACCCCCCGGCCCTCCAGTCCCGCTCCCCCGTCGCTCCGCCGAACACCCCCGTGTCCCCCGTGGCGGAGCTCCCCCGTGCTTTCCCCCGTGTTTCCCCCCATGGGTCCCTGACTCGCGTCCCCCGTGAGTCGCCCCGGACCCTCCCCGTCGGGATCCCCCCGGATCCCCTCACCTTCAGGCGACGAGCTCCCCGAAGGCGTTCTCCTCGTCACGGCCGAAGCTGAGGACCTCGTCCTCGCGCAGCCGGCGGAGCGACCGCCAGATGCTGGACTTCACCGTGCCGACACTGATGTCGAGGATCTCCGCGATCTCCGGGTCCGTGCGGCCCTCGTAGTAGCGCAGGACCAGCATGGTGCGCTGGAGTTCGGGGAGCCGGGCCAGCGCCTGCCACAGGACCGCGCGCAGCTCGGTGCCGCTCATCGCGTCCGTGTCGCCGGCCGTCTCCGGCAGTTCCTCGGTCGGGTACTCGTTGAGCTTGCGGCGCCGCCAGGCGCTGATGTGCAGGTTGGTCATCGTCCGCCGCAGATAACCGCCCACGGCCGCCTTGTCGCTGATCCGGTCCCACGCCTTGTAGGTCGAGAACAGCGCGCTCTGCAGCAGGTCCTCGGCCTCGAAGCGGTCACCGGTCAGGTGGTAGGCGGTGGCGTACAGGGAGGCGCGGCGCTCCTGGACGTAGGCGGTGAACTCCGCCTCGGTCAGCGAGCGGCGCTCCCCCGTGTCCTCCCCGTATGCGGATCCCCCTGCCGTGCCCATAGCGGCCACCGCCGCGGGCTCCCCCGTGACGCCGTCAACCACCGTCATATAGCCGGTGTGCTGACGTCCGGCGCCGCGAGCGCACCCCCGCCCTCCCCCACGCTCGAATACGCTCGCGCGGGAGGGACCCCCATCAGCACCGGACTTCTCGGAACCCCGGTTCACGTCGTGCAGGCGCGTGACCACTGCGCCGGTGCTGTGGCTTTGCAGCGTGTTCATCTAGCGCCCCCCGTCGTGGACTTCCGGTAGTTCGGCTTGCCCAGGCCGTTCCCTGCCTGTGCCGAGAACTCTGCCGGGCCACCTTCACGGCCGTATCCGCCGACTGTCACAGACCTGTCACAGGGGTCCGGCACAGAGCGTCCACCGAAGATGCACAGGTGGTGGCGGTGCAGAGGTTTACGGAAGGCTCCGAGCCGCACAGGTCGTACGACAGCCCCCACATGGGCCAGAATGACCCCGTGCCTTCCCTGTTGCTGATCGAGGACGACGACGCCATCCGTACGGCCCTGGAGCTCTCACTGACGCGCCAGGGACACCGGGTGGCCACCGCTGCGACCGGTGAGGACGGTCTGAAGCTGTTGCGTGAGCAGCGGCCCGATCTGATCGTCCTCGACGTCATGCTGCCCGGCATCGACGGGTTCGAGGTGTGCCGGCGGATCCGGCGCACGGACCAGCTGCCGATCATTCTGCTGACCGCGCGCAGCGACGACATCGATGTGGTGGTCGGCCTTGAGTCCGGGGCCGACGACTATGTCGTCAAACCCGTCCAGGGCCGGGTGCTCGACGCCCGGATCCGGGCCGTGCTGCGGCGCGGGGAGCGGGAGTCCAGCGACTCGGCGACCTTCGGCAACGTCGTCATCGACCGGTCCGCGATGACCGTGACGAAGAACGGCGAGGATCTGCAGCTGACGCCGACCGAGCTGCGGCTGCTGCTCGAACTGAGCCGGCGGCCCGGGCAGGCGCTGTCCCGGCAGCAGCTGCTGCGGCTGGTGTGGGAGCACGACTACCTCGGTGACTCCCGGCTCGTGGACGCCTGTGTACAGCGGCTGCGCGCCAAGGTGGAGGACGTGCCCTCGTCCCCGTCCCTGATCCGTACCGTGCGTGGTGTCGGCTACCGCCTGGACGTTCCTCAGTGACGGACCGGAAAAGGGGGTTCCGCGGCTGGGCCGCGGATCGCTGGGGAGCCGTGTCCCGGCTGCGTTTCACCAGTCTGCGGCTGCGGCTCGTCGTGGTCTTCGGGCTCGTCGCGCTGACCGCGGCCGTGTCCGCGTCGGGCATCGCGTACTGGCTGAACCGCGAGGCCGTGCTCACCCGTACCCAGGACGCGGTGCTGCGTGACTTCCAGCAGGAGATGCAGAACCGGGCCGGTACGCTGCCCGTCCATCCCACCCAGGACGAACTCCTGCGCACAGCCGGGCAGATGGCCAACAGCAGCCAGCGCTTCAGCGTGCTGCTGGTCGGCGAGGACACGGGCGGCAAGGCGGTGTACGGCAGTTCGGACGGGCTGAGCGCGTTCGCCCTCGGCGACGTGCCGAAGTCGCTGCGGACGGCCGTCGACAAGCAGCAGAAGCTGACCGACTCCAACAAGTCGGCGTACCACCTGTACTGGCAGCGGGTCGTCGACCACGGCAAGCCGTACCTGGTGGCCGGGACGCGGCTGATCGGCGGCGGTCCGGCCGGTTACATGATGAAGTCCCTGGAGCCGGAGGCGAAGGACCTCAACTCGCTGGCGTGGTCGCTGGGTATCGCCACCGGGCTGGCCCTCATCGGCTCGGCGCTGCTGGCGCAGGCCGCCGCCACGACGGTGCTGAAGCCCGTGCAGCGCCTGGGTGTCGCCGCCCGGCGGCTCGGCGAGGGCAAGCTGGACACCCGGCTGCGGGTGTCGGGGACGGACGAACTCGCTGATCTCTCGCGGACGTTCAACGACGCGGCCGAGGCGCTGGAGAAGCGGGTCGACGACATGTCCGCGCGGGACGACGCCTCGCGTCGCTTCGTCGCCGACATGAGCCATGAGCTGCGCACCCCGCTCACCGCGATCACCGCCGTGACCGAGATCCTGGAGGAGGAGCTGGAGGCGGAGTCGGGGTCGATGGACCCGATGATCGAGCCCGCCGTCCGGCTGGTCGTCAGCGAGACGCGCCGCCTCAACGACCTCGTCGAGAACCTGATGGAGGTCACCCGCTTCGACGCCGGTACGGCCCGGCTGGTCCTCGACGACGTCGACATCGCCGACCAGATCACCTCCTGCATCGACGCCCGGGCCTGGCTGGACGCGGTGGAGCTGGACGCCGAGCGCGGCATCCACGCCCGCCTCGACCCGCGCCGCCTCGACGTCATCCTGGCCAACCTGATCGGCAACGCGCTCAAGCACGGCGGTTCGCCGGTGCGGGTGTCGGTGCGCATCGAAGGGGACGACCTGGTGGTCGCCGTACGCGACCACGGGCCGGGCATCCCCGAGGACGTCCTGCCGCACGTCTTCGACCGGTTCTACAAGGCAAGCGCCTCCCGGCCGCGCTCCGAGGGCAGCGGCCTGGGCCTGTCCATCGCGACGGAGAACGCCCGTATCCACGGCGGCTCGATCACCGCCGCCAACTCCCCCGAGGGCGGTGCGGTGTTCACGTTCCGGCTGCCCAGGGACGCCTCGGCCCTGGCCGAGAAGACCGAGGACGCCGGGGAGAAGGACGCCTGATGCACGTACGGAGACTCCTGGCTGTGGCGGGGCTGGCGCTCGCGCTCTCCGGGTGCGGGATCCGGGCCACCGAGGTGCCGACCGACTTCGGCGGGGCGCCCTCGCGGGTGCCGTGCTCGATGACCCAGCCGGATCTGTCGGCGCAGTCCGGGGGCGGGGTGCCGGTACAGGTGTTTCTGCTCTGCGGATCCTCGCTGGTGATCGTCGACCGTCAGGTGCGGGTCCCGGACGGTACGGCGGACGCGCGGCGGCGGGTGATCGTCGCCCAGGGGCTGCTGGACCAGCTCGCCGAGTCGCCGTCGGCCGCCGAGAAGGAGGCGGGCTACACGACGTACGTGCGCGGCGGGATGTCGGTCGTCGGGCCCCGGGCCGGGGACCCCGAGGACACGCTGCGGCTGAGCACGTCGCCGGCACAGCTGACGTCGTACGCGCTGGGCCAGATCGTGTGCACGCTCTCCGACTCGGCCGCGGCCAAGGGTGACGGTTCGGTGATCCTGGGCGGGCCGGGGAGGGAGCCGTTGCTGCGGTACCAGTGCACGGACGCGGTCCGCAACGCACCGAGCGGGAACCGGCCGCCGTCCAGCGCGGTCGTTTCCGGCTGAGGGGCGTTCGGGCGCCTGGTGGGTGCCACGCGCCGTTGTGGGGCGGGTGCGGGTCGCTTCCGGCTGACCGCGCCCACGCGGCGGAGCCGCGTATCGGTACGGCCCCGTGCCTGTGCGACGCGTCCGCGGCGCGGTGTGTTCGAGGCCTCACCCGCACATCCGGAACCGTTCGTGTGCGGGGGCGCGTCTAGGGGGGCGTGCAGCGTCAAGGCTCCATCGGCGGCAGCGCCGCGATCAGCGTCCGTGTGGCAGGGGGTGTCCTCCTTGTCGCACATCTCGCGCTCGTCGCCTGGCTGATGCTGCGGCCGCTGGACGTGCCGTGGGTGATGCCCGCCAACCTGCACCCGTTCGCCGGTATCCGCGCCGACCTGGCACTGGGCCCGCGCGAGGCGGCCCACCGGATCGGCGAGGGCCTCGCGCTGCTGGCCCCGCTGGGTGTACTGCTCCCGACGGTCCACGGCAGACTCCGTGTCTCCCCGCTCGCCTCCCTGATCCGTACGGCCACCGCGGGCGCCCTGATCTCACTCGGCATCGCCCTGCTGCAGACCGGGGTGCCGGGGCGGGTGGTGGACGTCGACTCGATACTCCTCAACACGGTCGGCGTGATCGTCGCGCATCTGGCGGTGGTTCCGGCGGCCCGCTCCCGGCTCCGCCGCCGGGGTGAGCGGCGGCTGCCCGCGGCCCTCCCCCAGGAGGAAACGGCTCAGGGTCGTACCCCGACGATTCCCAGGGTCGGGATCGCCCCGTAGAGCGACGCTTCGCCCCGGTTCGTCTTCGTACCGTGGAGGACAGATGAGGGGCCGCACGGGCCGCTCGAACCGGACGCTCACAAAGGAGCCGCGGATGTCCAGCCTCGCCCGCCCCACCCATGGCCGCATGATCGGCGGAGTGTGCGCCGCGCTGGCCCGGCGCTTCGGCACCTCCGCGACGACGATGCGGGTGATCTTCCTGCTGTCCTGCCTGCTGCCGGGCCCGCAGTTCCTGCTCTACATCGCGCTGTGGATGCTCCTCCCCTCGGAGGAGAAGGCCGCCAACGCCTGGTAACACCTGTGCACGAACACGCCGTTGGGGCGCTCCGGACGATACCGGGGCGCCCCAACTGCGTTGCCGATCGGCTGCGGAGAGGTCAGCCGAGCGGAATCCCGTTCACCGGCAGGCCGTGGGTGGGCAGGCCCTGGAGCGGCAGGCCGCCGAGGAGGCCGGCGACGGGCTTGGTCGGGCCGTCGGCGAGGAGCTGCGTGACGGCCGGCTGGGCGGCGGCCAGGCCGGCGCCGAGGGCGGTCTGACCCTGCGTGAGGGCCTCACCGGCGCCCGGCAGGGCCTTGGAGACGTTCTCGGCCGGCAGGGTCTTGTTGACGGTGTCCAGGGCCTGGGTGGTGTCCGGGACGGCCGGGGCCGCGTTGGCCGCGCCCGCGCCGACGGCGGCGAAGGCGGCACCGAGAGCGGCGACACCGAGGGTCTTGGCAGCAGACTGCTTCATCGTTGATGCGTCCTTGGATTACGGGTGACGGGGATCGTTTAACGCGCTGAGCGGTCCACGACCGTAAACATGCCGGACCGCCCTCCGCAAACACCGAAATCCGGACGGCTTGTGAAAGGCTATCCCCTTTCCGCACCCCGCCGGGACGCCCGGTCAGTCCTCCTGTTCGACGGAACCGCTGGTGGAGGCGGTCTGCCGGAACAGCCATTCGGATTTCAGCTCCGCGTAACCCGGCTTGACCACGTCATTGATCATGGCGAGTCGTTCATCGAAAGGAATGAACGCTGATTTCATCGCATTGACGGAGAACCACTGCAGGTCGTCGAGCGTATAACCGAACACCTCGACAAGGTGCTCGAATTCCTGGCTCATGCTGGTCCCGGACATCAGCCGGTTGTCCGTGTTCACGGTGGCCCGGAAGTGCAGCCGGCGCAGCAGCCCGATCGGGTGCTCGGCATAGGAGTCGGCGGCGCCGGTCTGGAGGTTGAAGCTGGGGCACAGTTCCAGCGGGATCCGCTTGTCGCGGACATAGGAGGCGAGGCGGCCGAGCTTGACCGAGCCGTCCTCGTGGACCTGGATGTCGTCGATGATCCGCACGCCGTGCCCGAGCCGGTCGGCGCCGCACCACTGGAGGGCCTGCCAGATGGACGGCAGCCCGAAGGCCTCGCCGGCGTGGATGGTGAAGTGGTTGTTCTCGCGCTTGAGGTACTCGAAGGCGTCGAGGTGCCGGGTGGGCGGATAGCCGGCCTCGGCGCCGGCGATGTCGAAGCCGACCACACCGAGGTCCCGGTAGCGGTTGGTGAGTTCGGCGATCTCCAGGGAGCGGGCCGCGTGCCGCATGGCGGTGAGCAGGGCGCCGACCCGGATCCGGCGGCCGTTCTCCCGGGCGAGGGCCTCGCCCTGCCGGAATCCCTCGTTGACGGCCTCGACGACCTCTTCGAGGGACAGCCCCTTTTCGAGGTGCTGCTCGGGCGCGTACCGCACCTCCGCGTAGACGACCCCGTCCTCGGCGAGGTCCTCCGCGCACTCGCGCGCGACGCGGACGAGCGCGTCCCGGGTCTGCATGACCCCGACGGTGTGCGAGAAGGTCTCCAGGTACCGCTCCAGCGAGCCGGAGTCGGCGGCCTCACGGAACCAGATGCCGAGCTTGTCCGGGTCGGACTCGGGAAGCCCGGCGTACCCGGTCTCGCGGGCGAGGTCGGCGACGGTACCGGGACGCAGGCCGCCGTCGAGGTGGTCGTGCAGCAGAACCTTCGGTGCCCGGCGGATCTGCTCCGGTGTCGGGGTGTTCGCGATGCTCTGGCTCGTCATTTCCGCACTCTAACTCCTACGCGCGTAGATCGCTCGGTGCTCCGCGATTTCCCTTTCCGTCGATACGCAATGGTGACCGCACCGACGGGTCGCGTACACCGCTTCTTCTGACACTGTTCTGTCATGGCACAGCAAGCGACGCCGGTCCGAACGGCCGGCCTCGGCAGGGCAGTCGGCCAGGAGCCGGCGACGGTGAGCGGAGCGGTCCTGCTGCTCCCGGGCGGCGAGGAGGTCTCCGCACGCAGACCGTCCCTCGTATGGGCGACGCCCTTCGTCCGCGCGCTCGGACGCCGGCTCGCCAAGGACGGCCGGGACGAGGGGCTGGCCGCGCACATCGTCCACTACCGCTATCGAGGCTGGAACGGCGGCGAGGCGCATCTCGCGGCGGACGCGAGCTGGGCGGCGGACGAGGTGGTACGGCGGTACGGCGATGTCCCGGTGTGCCTGCTGGGCGTCGGCATGGGCGGCCGGGCCGCGCTGCGTGCGGGGGGCCATGAGGCCGTCAACTCCGTTGTCTCCATCGCCCCTTGGCTGCCGGAGGCGGATGTGGCGGCACCCGAGGAACCGGTACGGCAGCTGGCGGGGCGCCGGGTGCTGATCGTGCACGGCACGAATGACGAACGGACCGATCCGGAGCTGTCGTTCCGGCTGGCGGCGCGGGCGAAGAAGGCGAACCGGGAGGTGTGCCGGTTCGAAGTGCACTCCGACGGGCACGGGCTGCATCAGCACCGGGACGAAGTGCTCGCACTCGCTTCGGACTTCGTGCTGGGGGCGCTGTTCGGGTACGCGGTTTCGCGGCCGGTGGAGGACGCGCTGGCCGCGCCGCCGCCGATCGGGTTGAGGATGCCGCTGGCCGCGGGGTTCGGTAAGTCGTTGCGCCGGTGACAACTCGGTACTTCAGGTTGTGTGCGGGCCGCGGGTGCGTTGTGGTTGATCGCGCAGTTCCCCGCGCCCCTGACGGGGCGCCGCGCCTCAGGTGGGGAGCAGGTTGCCCCTCCTCATCAGCAGGAACTTCTTGAAGGCCGCCACCGGCGGGGTGTCCGGGTGGCCGTCCAGCCATGCCACGCCGATCTCTCGTGCCGCCCTCGGGGCCGTGACCGTCAGTTCGGCGACTCCCGGGCGGGGAAAGACCGGTGGGGGCAGAAGGGCGACCCCCAGCCCGGCCGCCACCAGCCCCCGCAGCGTCTCCGTCTCCTCCCCCTCGAAGGCGACCCGCGGCCGGAAGCCGGCCTCCTTGCACAGGTCGTCGGTGATGCGGCGCAGCCCGTAACCCGGCTCAAGGGTCACGAACGTCTCGTCGGCCGCTTCGGCGAGGCGGATGCGCTTACGGGCGGCCAGTGGGTGGTCCGCGGGAACCACCAGGCGCAGCTTCTGTTCGTCCAGGCGGCGGCCGACCAGGTCGGGGGCGTCCGGCACCGGAGAGGTGAGGCACAGGTCCAGCTCCCCCGCCCGCAGCTTCTCGATCATCGCCTCGCCGTAGTTCTGGACGAGGCTGAAACGGACGCGGGGGTGGTCGACGCGGAAGGCCTGGAGAAGGCCCGGCACGGTCTCCGCACCCATCGTGTGCAGGAAGCCGAACGCGACCTTGCCGGTGGTGGGGTCGGCGTCGGCGCGTACCTCGTCGGCGGCGCGCCGGATCTCGGCCAGGGCGCGCTCGACCGAGGTGAGGAAGGTGCGGCCGGCGGGGGTGAGGGAGACGGTGCGGCCGTGGCGGGTGAACAGGTCGACTCCGAGGTCCTGCTCCAGACGGGCCATCGCACGGGAGAGGGTGGACTGGGGGACGTTGAGCTCCTGTGCGGCACGGGTGACATGCTCCGTGCGGGCCACACCGGCGAAGTACGCGAGGCGTGGAGCCAGCAACGTCGTCAAGTCTTCTGTGTCACTGGACGGTGACAGGCGCTCCGCTGACCTCTGCTGATGCTCCATGGGAACGATTATGGCGATTCCATGCATTGGACGGATCAAACACAGGTCCGTACGTTCGAGGCATGTCTCCCGCCAGTACCGGGGCGCCCACCACCGTGGGCGCCGCAGCGACCGTCCCCGCCTCCGACTCCCGTTTGACCCCGGGCGGCCCCGGCTACCGCCGGATGAGCTTCGCCCTCTTCCTCTCCGGTGTCGCGACCTTCGCCCTCCTCTACTCCACGCAGGCCCTGCTGCCGCTGATCTCGGACGGCTTCGGGGTGAGCGCGAGCGACGCGAGCTGGACGGTGGCGGCGGCGACCGGTGGTCTGGCGCTGTTCGTCATCCCGATGAGCGCCCTGTCCGAGCGCTTCGGACGCCGTACGGTCATGACCGCGTCGCTGGCGGTGGCGGTGACCGTCGGGCTTCTGGTCCCCTTCGCGCCGTCGCTGGGCGTGCTGGTGGTGCTGCGCGGTGTCCAGGGCGCCGCGCTGGCCGGTCTGCCGGCCTCGGCGCAGGCCTACCTGGCCGAGGAGGTCCGCCCGAAGGCGCTGGTCACGGCTATAGGCCTGTTCGTCGCGGGCAACAGTGTCGGCGGGATGAGCGGCCGGGTCATCACCGGCTGGGTCGCACAGGAGTGGGGCTGGCGGGTCGCCGTGGGCGCCATCGGCGTGATCGCGGTCGGCTGCGCGGTGGCCTTCCGGCTGCTCCTGCCCGCCCCGCGGCACTTCAAGGCGGGCTCGCTGCACCCGCGCCGGCTGCTCGGCACGGTCCGCGACCACTTGGCCGACCCGCTGCTGCGCCGCCTGTACGCGATCGGGGCGCTGTTCATGACCGTCTTCGGCGGCGTGTACACGGTGATCGGCTACCGCCTGACCGAGGCGCCGTTCTCGCTCCCCCAGGGCATCATCGGCTCGATCTTCCTCGTCTATCTGGTCGGCACGGTCTCCGCGTCCACGGCGGGCCGCCTGGTCGGCCGTCTGGGCCGCCGGGGCGCCCTCTACCTGGCCGGCGGCACCACGGCCGCGGGCCTGCTCCTGTCCCTGGCCGACTCGCTCCCCCTGATCCTGCTGGGCCTGGTCCTGATCACGGCGGGCTTCTTCGCGGGCCACGCGGTGGCGTCCTCGGCGGTCAGCAAGACGGCCACCCACGGCAGGGCCCAGGCCTCGGCCCTCTACCAGTCCGCGTACTACATCGGCTCCAGCGCGGGCAGCACGGTGGGCGCGATGGCCTTCCACGCCAGCGGCTGGTCCGGAACGGTCGGCGTCGGCCTCCTGGCGATCCTGGGCGTCGTGACCATCACCGTCCTCGGCTCCGTCGCGGCCCGCCGCGGACCGCTCGCCGCCCACTCGTAAATCCGCTCGTTCCCCCTGCTCGGGTCCTGTTGTCAGTGGTCGCCGGTAGCGTCCGCCGCTCAACTGGTCAAAACGAGCAGGGGGTTCGTCGTATGGAGTTCCGGATCGAACGCGGGAGTCTCGTCGAGGCCGTGGCGCGGGCCGCCCGCACGCTGCCGGCGCGGACGCCGGTACCGGTGCTGGGCGGGCTGCTGCTGACGGCGGACGCGGGGCGGCTCACCATCTCCGGCTCCGACTTCGAGACGCACACGCGCGTGGAGGTCGAAGCCGAGACGGCAGCCGGCGGTCAGGTGCTGGTCCTCGGGCGCCGGCTGCTGGACATCTGCCGGGTGCTGCCGGACGGGCCGGTGAGCTGTGCGATGGAAGGCACGCGATTCACCGTGGCGGCGGGCGGCACCGGTTTCGGTCTGTCGACGCTGCCGCGCGAGGAGTACCCGGCGGCTCCGGCGCCCCCTCCGTCGTACGGCGAGGTGGACGCGGCCGCCTTCGCCACCGCCGTCGGGCAGGTCACGGTGGCGGCGGGCCGGGACGAGACGCTGCCGGTGCTCACCGGTGTCCAACTCCGCCTGGACGGCGAGCAGATGACCCTGTCCGCGTCCGACCGCTACCGCTACGCCGTACGACGGCTGGAGTGGAAGCCGGCCGCGGACGGCGAGCCGGTCGAGGTACTGCTCCCGGCCCGGCGGCTGCTGGACGCGGCCCGGCCGGCCGGCCGTGGCGGCACCCTGCGTATCGGACTCGACGCGTCGCTGATGAGCTTCGAGGGCGGGCGGACGGAAACGCTCCTGCGGCGGCTCGAGGGGCGGCTGCCCGGCTACCGGACCCTGTTCGACATGGCGGGGGCCGCCGTCGCCGAGGTGGAGCGCGCGGAACTGGCGGAGGCGGTGCGGCGGGTGGCGGTGGTGGCGGAGGCGAACAGCCCGCTGCGGCTGGACTTCACGGCGGGGGACGGGTCGGTGCGGGTGCGGGCCGGATACGGCGACGACACGGCCGTACAGCGGCTGCCCGCGCGGATGAGGGGTGCCGAGGAGGTGGGCGTGGCCTTCAACCCGGCGTATCTGCTGGACGCGCTGAACTCCTTCGAGGGGCCTGACCTGCGGCTGGAGCTGCTGGGGGCGGGGCAGCGGGTGCTGCTGTCCTCGGGCGGTGCGCACAAGCATCTGCTCATGTCCGTCAAGCAACTGGTCTGACCTGGGCTTTTCCGCACTCTGGGGGCCATTGTCAGTGGCCTGCGGTAACTTCCGGAGTACTGGGGCGCGACAGGCGCGAACAGGAACGGCCACAGGGGTGGGTGGACGGCAGTGAGTGACAGCACGGCGACGGCGGAGCTGGACGTCGCACTGGAGAAGCACCGGACCGAACTGACCGGGTACTGCTACCGCATGCTCGGCTCGTCGTTCGAGGCCGAGGACGCCGTACAGGACACCCTGGTGCGGGCCTGGCGGAGTTACGGCACGTTCGAGGGCCGCTCCAGCCTGCGGTCGTGGCTGTACCGGATCGCGACGAATGTGTGCCTGGACATGTTGTCCGCCGGCAACAAACGGGCCCGCCCGATGGACCTCAGCGAGTCGACTCCGCTGGCGCAGGCGGCGCTCTCGCCCCGGCCCGACAACACCTGGCTGGAGCCGGTGCCGGACGCGCGTGTGCTGCCGACCGTGGACGACCCGGCGGAGGCGGCCGTGGCCAAGGAGTCCATCCGCCTCGCCTTCATGGCCGCGCTGCAGCAGTTGCCGCCCAAGCAGCGGGTGGTGCTGATCCTGCGCGAGGTGCTGGCCTGGAAGGCGAGCGAGGTGGCCGAGCTGCTCGGCACCTCCGTCGCGTCGGTCAACAGCGCCTTGCAGCGGGCCCGGGCCACGCTGGCGGAACAGCAGCAGTCGGGCGCCGCCGCCGAGGTCTCCGACCCGCTCGACGACGAACAGCAGAAGCTTCTGGAGCGCTATGTCGCGGCCTTCGAGGGCTATGACATGACGGCGCTCACGGCGCTCCTCCACGAGGAC
Source organism: Streptomyces sp. NPDC005866 (assembly GCF_040629895.1). NCBI lineage: Bacteria > Bacillati > Actinomycetota > Actinomycetes > Kitasatosporales > Streptomycetaceae > Streptomyces > Streptomyces sp. NPDC005866. The sequence goes on along the minus strand of NZ_JBEXWP010000030.1, from coordinate 8,927 downwards.
GCCATCATGACGATGCCGCCGTTCGACCTGTGGCTCACCGGTCACGACGACATCGCCGGGTTCATGACCACCCTCGGCTCCGCCTGCGAGGGCTCGCGGCTGTTCCCGGTCCAGGTCAACGGCCTGCCCGGGTTCGCCCAGTACAAGCCCGACCCGGAGACCGGCGGCTGGAGCCCCTGGGCGGTCCAGGTCCTGGAGATCTCAGACGGCCGGCTGACCGGGTTCCATTTCTTCCTCGACACCAAGCGCTGGTTCCCGCTGTTCGACCTCCCCCTCCACCTGGAGGCCTAGGCCGACGAAGCGGAGGAGGGAGCGTAGGGCGGGGTCCGGGTCCCGCAGCCGTATCCGCCCTCCGGCCCGGCGGGCCGCCAGCTCCAGCCGGGCCAGCAGATCGACGGCCGCCAGCCCGGGCGGCCCGATCCCGGCCACATCGCAGACGACGACCCCGTCCGCGCCGTCCTCCAGCAGCGCCCGCACCTCGGCGCACAGCCCGGCCACCGCGTCCTTGGGGACGGGGCCGGGCAGCACGAGCACGGCGGGGGTCATGGCATCCACGAACCGGTAGACCGCCGCCGGCTCGACAACTCATCGGCAGGGTGCCGGGTTTCCGTGCGGCCGTCGCGCAGATCACATGGATCACACCGTTGACCTGCACCTGACCGACCCCGAGGGTTAGCTGTATGCCCCACGGATCAGCGAGGCCCTGGCCACCCGACGGTCTCCTGCCCCGCGAGGGGGTCCCGTGCAGGGGGTGCTGAGCGGCTTCGCGGTCATCGCGATCGTCATCGGGGTGGGATACGTCCTCGGCCGCGGCGGCCATCTGGGGGTCAACGGCCGCGAGGTGCTGACCAAACTGGCCTTCCACGTCGCCTCCCCCGCCCTGCTGTTCACCACGCTCGCCAAGGCCGACCTGGCGGTGATCTTCTCCAGCCGCCTGCTGGTGACGGCCCTGAGCACGGCAGCGGCGGCGGGCGCGTTCGTGGTGGTGGGTGTGGCACGCCACTGGGGCGTGGGGCGCACCACCATCGGCGCGCTGTGCTCCAGCTACGTCAACTCCGGCAACCTGGGCATCCCGGTCGCCGTGTACGTCCTGGGCGACGCGTCCCTGGTGGCCCCGGTCCTGCTCTTCCAGGTCGTCGCCCTCACCCCGATCGCCCTGACGATCCTCGATGTGTCGGGCAACGGCGAGCGGGGCCCGTGGTGGCGCCGCCTGCTCACACCGCTTCGCAACCCGATAGCCGTGGGCTCACTGTCCGGCGTCGCGGTCTCAGGGCTCGGGATCTATGTACCTAGCCCGGTGATGGACCCCCTCACCCTGATCGGCAACATGTCCGTGCCGGCCGTTCTGCTCGCCTTCGGCATCTCCCTGCGCGGCAGCACGCTCCCCGGCCGGGGCCGCGACCGGCACCCGGTGTTCCTGTCCGTCGCCCTGAAGTCGGTGGGCCAGCCGCTGGTCGCCTGGGCCCTGGCGTCGGCCGTCTTCGACCTGCACGGGGCGCCCCTGCTCGACGTGACGGTGACCTCGGCCCTCCCGACTGCCCAGAACCTCTACACCTACGCCAGCACCTACCACGTCGGCGAGAAACTGGCCCGGGACTCGATCCTGCTGTCGACGGTGCTGGCGGTGCCGGTACTGGTCGCGGTGGCGGCGCTGCTGGGGTGACGGGCCGTCAGTCGACGGGGAACTCAGCGGTGTCGATCGTGAGGTCGAACGGCTCCGGCAGTCTGACGCGGTCGCCGAACTTGACGGCGCTGAGGACCCGGTAGACGTCCCCCTTCGGCTCACCGTAGAGCGTCGCGGTGGGACCGCCGGGAGCCCAGCGATCGACGAGGAGGTAGAGCGGGATGCCTGCGGTGGCGTAGGCGGCGGGCTTGCTGACGCGGTCGTGGCGGGCGTTGGACTTGGAGGTCACCTCTACGACGAGTTCGGCGAGGGCGGCCGGAATGTGGGAGTCCACTTCAGGACGCTCCTGCCTTGGTGCCACGACCAGGTCCGGGATGAGCATGCCCAGCCGGGACGGCACGGCGATCGCCAGTGTCTGGAAGACCCCCCAGTCCTCAGGAATCACGGTGTAGAGGCGACGCTGAATTCCTTCCGCGATCACGTTGTGGCGGTAGGCGGGAGCAGGTGACACGGTGATGATCCCCTCGATGATCTCCACCTTGCTGCCCTCGGGCCATTCCATCTCCTCCCAGTACCGGACGAGGTCGTCCCAGTTCTGGTCGGGGTCCTGGCTGACGGTGAGTGCGCTCACGGCGGTCTCCTATCGGTGCGTCACCGATCCCAGCATGCCGAACGGGACCGGCGGCGGTCCACCGGTCCCGTTCACCCGATCGAGTCGTGACACCAGCGGCCTCCGCCGCGGGCCCTGATCAGGCAATACGTTCCAGCACCACCGGGGACGCCGTGAACTCCGTGCCCGCCGCCGCGATGTCGTAGGAACCCTCCACCGCCTGGAGCGCGTACTCGAAGCGCTCCGGGGTGTCCGTGTGGAGGGTGAGGAGGGGCTGGCCCGCCATGACCGTGTCGCCCGGCTTGGCGTGGAGCTCGACGCCCGCGCCCGCCTGCACGGGGTCCTCCTTGCGGGCGCGCCCCGCGCCCAGGCGCCAGGCGGCGACGCCGATGCCGTACGCGTCGAGGCGGGTGAGGACACCGGAGGCCGTCGCCCTGATCACGTGCTGCTCCTTGGCCACCGGCAGCTCCGCGTCCGGGTCGCCGCCCTGGGCCGCGATCATCCGGCGCCAGACGTCCATCGCGGAGCCGTCGGCCAGCGCCTTCGCCGGGTCGGCGTCCTTCACACCGGCCGCGTCGAGCATCTCGCGGGCCAGGGCGAGGGTCAGTTCCACCACATCGGCGGGCCCACCGCCGGCCAGGACCTCCACCGACTCGCGGACCTCGAGCGCGTTGCCCGCCGTCAGGCCGAGGGGGGTGGCCATGTCCGTCAGCAGCGCGACCGTCTTCACGCCGTGGTCGGTGCCGAGGCCCACCATCGTCGAGGCCAGTTCGCGCGCGTCCTCGATGGTCTTCATGAAGGCGCCCGTGCCGACCTTCACGTCCAGGACCAGGGAGCCGGTGCCCTCGGCGATCTTCTTCGACATGATCGAGGAGGCGATGAGCGGGATCGCCTCGACCGTGCCGGTCACATCGCGGAGCGCGTACAGCTTCTTGTCCGCCGGAGCCAGGCCGTCGCCCGCCGCGCAGACCACGGCACCCGTGGTGTCGAGCACGTTCAGCATCTCCTCGTTGGAGAGCAGGGCCCGCCAGCCAGGGATGGACTCCAGCTTGTCCAGGGTGCCGCCGGTGTGGCCGAGGCCCCGGCCGGAGAGCTGGGGCACGGCCGCGCCGCAGGCCGCGACCAGGGGGGCCAGCGGGAGGGTGATCTTGTCGCCGACGCCGCCCGTCGAGTGCTTGTCGGCGGTCGGGCGGGACAGGGAGGAGAAGTCCATGCGCTCGCCGGACGCGATCATCGCCGCCGTCCAGCGGGCGATCTCCCGGCGGTTCATGCCGTTGAGGAGGATGGCCATCGCAAGCGACGACATCTGCTCGTCGGCGACCTCGCCGCGCGTGTACGCGTCGATGACCCAGTCGATCTGCTCGTCACTGAGCTCAGCGCGGTCGCGCTTGGTGCGGATGACGGAGATGGCGTCCATGGCCACGGCGTTCCCTTCAAAGATGTGCGAAGCGTGCGGCCCCTCCGAGCGAGCGGATCGGAGGGGCCGTACGGGAGTTACTTGGTGAGATGGTCCGGGCCGAAGGCCTGGGGCAGCATCTCGGAGAGGGGCAGGACGCCCTCCGGGGTGTCAAGGAGGAGGCCCGGTCCGCCGAACTCGTAGAGCAGCTGGCGGCAGCGGCCGCACGGGACGAGCAGCCCGCCCGTGCCGTCCACGCAGGTGAAGTGGGTCAGCCGGCCGCCGCCCGTGCGCTGGAGCTCGGAGACCAGTCCGCACTCGGCGCACAGGCCGAGGCCGTACGACGCGTTCTCCACGTTGCAGCCGGAGACCGTACGGCCGTCGTCGACCAGGGCGGCGACCCCGACCGGGAAACCGGAGTAGGGCGCGTAGGCGTGGGACATGGCCTCCCGTGCCTCGGCGCGCAGGGCCGCCCAGTCGAAGTCGGCGGCGGTCGTCACTTGCCCTGCCCCTTCCGGTACGGCAGGCCGTCCGCCTTCGGCATCCGCAGGGACTGCGCGGACAGCGAGAGCACCAGCAGGGTGACGATGTACGGGGTCGCGGTCACGAGCTGGCGCGGGACCTCGTTGGTGGAGGCGTACCAGATGAACATCAGGACCGAGATGACGATCGTGATGACGGCCGGGACGTACTTCTTGCGCCAGGCCAGGTAGGCGGCGCCGAACACCAGCAGGATCGCGAGCAGCAGGATCAGCGCGTGGACGTTGACCGTGCCGCCGCGCAGGTTGAGGCTGTCGGTGTAGCCGAACAGGCCCGCGCCCAGCGCCAGTCCGCCCGGCATCCAGTTGCCGAAGATCATCGCGGCGAGACCGATGTAACCGCGGCCGGCCGTCTGGCCGTCCAGGTAGACGTTCGACGCCACGATCGACAGGAACGCGCCGCCGAGGCCGGCGAAGCCACCGCTGACGATCACGGCGATGTACTTGTACTTGTAGACGTTGACGCCGAGGGACTCGGCCGCGACCGGGTTCTCACCGCAGGAGCGGAGGCGGAGGCCGAAGGCCGTGCGCCACAGGACCCACCAGGTGATCGGGACGAGGGCGACGGCGATGACCGTCAGCGGGGACAGGTCGGTGAGCAGACCGCCCACCAGACCCCCGATGTCCGAGATCAGGAACCAGTGTTTCTCGTTCAGCGTGTTCAGCCAGTCGGACAGGCCGGGCACGCTGAACGTGCCGAGGGAGTCGATCGGCGGGGACTGCTTGGAGGAGCCGCCGGGCGCGTTCTCGAAGGTGAACTTCGAGAGGTAGCGGGTGGCGCCCAGGGCGAGGATGTTCAGGGCCACACCGGAGACGATGTGGTTGACGTTGAAGGTGACGGTGGCGACGGCGTGCAGCAGGGCGCCGAGGGCGCCGCCGATGATGCCGAAGACGACGCCGGCCCACGGGCCCCACTGGTAGCCGGCCCAGGCGCCGAACCAGGTGCCGAGGATCATCATGCCTTCGAGGCCGATGTTGACGACGCCCGCGCGCTCGGCCCACAGACCGCCGAGACCGGCGAGGCCGATCGGGACGGCGAGGCGCAGCGCGGTGGACATCTGGCCGGTCGAGGTGATGCCGTCGGCGCCGGTGATCAGGCGGACGGCCGAGGTCAGGACCAGTACGCCGGCGATGACCAGCAGGAGTACCGGGAGCGACATTCGGCGGCCGCCCTTGCCGGGCTGCTTCGCCTGCGGCTTGGCGATGGTCGCGGTGGACATCAGGCCGCCACCTCCTTCTTGGTGTTCTGGGCGGCGGCCGCGGCGAGCTCCGCGCCGACCTGGCGCTGCTGGCGGCGCAGGCCCCACTGGCGTACGGCTTCGTAGGAGATGACGACGGAGAAGACGATCAGGCCCTGCATGATCGTGGCGATCTCCTTCTCGTACGCCACCGGGGTCGCGTAGTCGAGGGCGGGCGAGGCCTTGTCGAGGAAGGCCCACAGCAGGGCGGCGAAGGCGATGCCGCCGGGGTTGTTGCGGCCGAGCAGGGCGATGCCGATGGCGGTGAAGCCGAGGCCGGCCGGGAAGCTCAGGCTGTAGGTGTGGGTGTCGCCGAGCAGCAGCGGGAGGCCCGCGAGGCCGGAGACCGCGCCGGAGATCAGCATGGAGATCAGCACCATGCGCTTGGCGTCGACGCCGGAGGCGGCCGCGGCGGACTCGGAGGCGCCGGTGGCGCGCAGGTCGAAGCCGAAGCGGGTGCGGTTGAGGACCAGCCAGAAGATGATGCCGAGGGCGATGGCGACGAAGACCATGCCGTAGATCTCGCCGACGTCGGGGCCCAGGTTGATGCCCGGGAACCAGCCGGACTTCTTCATCTCGCCGGTCGTCATGTTGTTGCCGATCTGGACGCCCCAGACGTTGGCGAGGGTGACATAGCCGATGACGCTGGTGGCGATGGCGTTCAGCATGATCGTGGCGACGACCTCGCTGACCCCTCGGGTGACCTTGAGGACGCCCGCGATACCGGCCCAGAAGGCGCCGGTGAACATGGCGACCAGGAGCAGCATCGGGATCTGCAGGAAGGCGGGCAGGCCGATGTGGGCGCCGACCACGGCCGTCATCACGGCGGCGAGGCGGTACTGGCCGTCGACGCCGATGTTGAACAGGTTCATCCGGAAGCCGACGGCGACCGCGATGGCCGCGATGTAGTACATCGCCGCCTGGTTGATGATCAGAACCTGGATGTCCGAGTACGGCAACTGCTGAAGCATCAGCAGGTACGGCTCGAACGGGTTGCGGTTCGAGGCGAGCAGCACGATCGACGTCAGCGCGATCGCGAGGACCAGCGCGATGACCGGGCCGGCCACCGCGAGGAGCACCCGCTCCTTGTCGAACTTCTTCATCGGGCCTCGTCCTCCGGACCGGCGGCGCCTTCGTCGGTGGTTTCTATGTGTTCCAGGTGGCCGGACGCGGCACCCGTCATGGCGGAGCCCAGCTCCTCCGGGGTGACGGTGGCCGGGTCGGCGTCCGCGACCAGCCTTCCGTCGAAGATCACGCGCAGGGTGTCCGACAGGCCGATCAGCTCGTCGAGGTCGGCGGAGATCAGCAGCACGGCCAGGCCCTCCCGGCGGGCCTCCCGGATGCGGTCCCAGATCTGCGCCTGGGCGCCGACGTCCACACCGCGGGTGGGGTGGGCGGCGATCAGGAACTTCGGGTTGTGGCTCATCTCGCGGCCGACGATCAGCTTCTGCTGGTTGCCGCCGGAGAGGGAGGCGGCGGTGACGTCGATGCCGGGGGTGCGGACGTCGTACTCCTCGACGATCCGGCGGGTGTCGGCCTGGGCGCCCTTGATGTCCAGCCAGAAGCCCTTCGCGTTGGGCTTCTCGGTGACATGGCCGAGGATGCGGTTCTCCCAGAGCGGGGACTCCAGCAGCAGGCCCTGTCGGTGCCGGTCCTCGGGGATGTAGCCGACGCCCTGCTCGCGGCGCTTGCGGGTGGCCCAGGGGGTGATGTCCTCGCCGAGGAACTCGATGGTGCCGGAGTCGGCGTTGCGGGTGCCGATCAGCGCGTCGATCAGCTCCGTCTGGCCGTTGCCCTCGACCCCGGCGATGCCCATGACCTCACCGGCGTGGATGGTGAAGGTGACGTCGTCGAGGACGCGCTTGGCCGCGCCCGGGGTGGTGGCCTCGGTGAGCACGTCGCCGCGGGCCGTGGCACCGGCCGAGCCGGCGGTGGCGGTCTCGGCGAGCGCGCCGACCTCGCCGAGGGAGGCACCGCTGGCATACACGGTCAGGTTCTGCACCGTTATGACGGCCTTGTCGGTGACCGTGGACTCGGCGGTCTCCGGGGTGGGCAGCTCGCTGCCGACCATCAGCTCGGCGAGCTGGCGCGGGGTGGTCTCGGACGGAATCACCGTACCCACCGTCGTACCGCGGCGGATGACGGTGATGTCGTCGGCGACGGACAGCACCTCTCCGAGCTTGTGGGAGATGAAGATGACCGACAGGCCCTCGGACTTCAGCTCACGCAGGTTGTCGAAGAGTGCGTCGACCTCCTGCGGAACCAGTACGGCCGTGGGTTCGTCGAGGATCAGGGTCTTGGCGCCGCGGTAGAGGACCTTGAGGATCTCCACGCGCTGCCGGTCGGCTACACCGAGGTCCTCGACCAGGACGTCCGGGCGGACACCGAGGCCGTAGCGGTCGGAGATCTCGCGGATCTTCTTCCGGGCGTTGCCGCCGATGCCGTACAGCTTCTCGCTGCCGAGCACCACGTTCTCGAGGACGGTCAGGTTGTCGGCCAGCATGAAGTGCTGATGGACCATGCCGATGCCGCGCGCGATGGCGTCGGCCGGGGACGAGAAGGAGACCTGCTCGCCGTCGATCGCGATGGCGCCCTCGTCCGGCTTCTGCATGCCGTAGAGGATCTTCATCAGGGTCGACTTGCCGGCACCGTTCTCACCGACGAGGGCATGCACGGTGCCCTTGCGGACCGACAGGTGGATGTCGTGGTTGGCTACGACACCCGGGAATCGCTTGGTGATCCCCGCCAGCTCGACCGCGGCTGTCGTCTCTGCGGTGAGCGGAGGGCTGCTGGACGCGTCGATGGCGCACTCTCCTCGGGAAAGGGGTCGCTCTACGCGCGTAGCGCCCCTGCTTTAAATAGTGCCCGGACCTGACCGAGCTTTTTTGCCTCTCGATCCGTTCCGAGCATTCTGCCGCGCGAACGGGGTGGGTCCCCGCCGTTGACCGCCGGGGAGGCCGGATCTACGGCAGGGGCGCGGGAGGTCATCCTTCCCGCACCCCGTTCCGTGGCCGTAACGCTGCCATTACGGCGCGCCTTTGACCATGCCTACGACCGGGCCATGACCCCTGGGTCAGGAGCTCTTGACCGTGATCGAACCGTTCTTGATGCCGTCCTCGGCCTTCTTGATCGCGGCCTGCATGGCGGCGTTGTTCTTGAAGACGGGGTTGGACTGGGCGATACCCACGCCGCCCGACTTGAGGTCGCCGCGGATCTCGCCCGACAGCGGCTTCTTGTCCTTGATGACGGACTTGGAGAGGTCGTACACGGCGCCCTCGACGTTCTTCAGGGCCGAGGTCAGGATGTAGTCCTTGTACTTGGCGAGGGCACCCTGCTTGTACTGGTCGGAGTCCACGCCGATGGCCCACACCTTGTGCGCGGCGGCGGACTTGATCACACCCTGACCGGAGAGGCCGGCGGCGGCATAGATCACGTCGGCACCGGAGTCGATCTGACCGTTCGCGGCACTCTCGCCCTTGTCCGGGCTGGAGAAACCACCCTCCTGAGGCGTCTGCGTCAG